>NZ_JBEXRZ010000282.1:0-7931 GCF_040613325.1 Streptomyces sp. NPDC006283
CGCCGAGCGACTCGCTGTTCCTCGGGGACATCGCGGGCCGTCGGGTCGCCTTCCTTCCGCGGCACGGGCGCGGCCACCATCTGCCGCCGCACCGCCCCCGTCACCCTCGGCGCAACGACCGCCCCCGCGGCGCCGCACGCGCTGCGCCGGACCGCGTTCGCCGGACGCGAGGTGCTGGACGGCCTCGACGCCGTGGCCCGCGCCGCCGACACCGGCCGGCAGGTCGTGCTGCCGGCCGTCGTCGCCGCATACGTCCAGTGGCTGACGGGGGAGCGGGGCATCACCCTCGGCCTGCCGGTCACCGCACGCCGCACCTCGGCCGCCCGCCGCGCGCCGGGCACCGTGGCCAACGTCCCGCCTCTCCACGTCGAACCCCGCCCCGCCGCCTCGCTCGCCGACCTGGTCGCCGCCGTGCGCGACGCGCTGGAGCCGCTGCTGCGCCACCAGCGCTACCCGTACGAGGAGGTGCGCCGCGAGCTCGGCGCCGTCGGCGAACGCGCCTACGGGCCCGTCGTCAACGTCATGCCCTACCCGCGCGGCCTGGACTTCGGCGGGCCCGCGGCGTCCGTGCATCCCTTGTCGACCGGGCCCGTGGAGGACCTGAAGTTCTCCGTGTACGAGGAGCCGGACGGCAGCGGGGCGCGCATCGATCTCGAAGCCAACCCGGCGGTGTACGCAGAGGCCGAGACCGACGCGCATCTGGCGCGCTTCAGCCGCTTCCTGCGCGCCTTCGCCACGAGCGGCCCCGACACGCCCCTGGCCCGCGTGCACGCCGCCGACGCCACCGAGGCGACCGGCACCACCACGACGACCACCACGGCCACCACGGCCACCACAGCGGCCGAGAACGGCTCCCCGGCCCTGCACACCCTCTTCGCCGCCCGCGCCGCCGCCACCCCCGACGCGCTCGCCGTCAGCCACGACGGAGAGCACCTCACCTACGCCGAGCTCGACGCCCGCGCCAACCGCCTCGCCCACCGGCTGATCGAGCAGGGCGCCGGCCCCGAACGGCTCGTGGCGCTCACCCTGCCCCGCTCCCTCGACCTGGTCGTCGCCCTCATCGCGGTCCTGAAGTCCGGTGCCGCCTACCTGCCGCTGGACCCCGACTACCCGGCCGACCGCCTCGCCTGGATGATCGAGGACGCCGAGCCCGTCCTCGTCCTTACCGGCGAGGCGATGGCGCAGGACCTCGGCGGCTACCCGGACACCGACCCGCAGGTGGCCGTCGACGGCGCCCACCCCGCCTACATCATCTACACCTCCGGCTCCACCGGCCGCCCCAAGGGCGTGGTGATCCCGCACACCAACGTGGTGCGGCTGTTCGACGCCACCGCCCACTGGTTCGGCTTCGGCGCCGACGACGTGTGGACCCTCTTCCACTCCTACGCCTTCGACTTCTCCGTGTGGGAGATCTGGGGCGCGCTGCTGCACGGCGGCCGGCTCGTCGTCGTCCCGTACCACGTCAGCCGTTCGCCCGGCGACTTCCTCGACCTGCTGGCCCGCGAGAAGGTCACCGTCCTCAACCAGACGCCGACCGCCTTCCACCAGCTCGACGCAGCCGACCAGAACCGCCCCCGGCCGCCGGAACTCGCCCTGCGTCACATCGTGTTCGGCGGCGAGGCCCTCGACCCCGCCCGCCTGGCCGACTGGTACGCCCGCCGCGGCACCACCGCCCGGCTGGTCAACATGTACGGCATCACCGAGACCACCGTGCACGTCACGCACGCCCCCCTCGGCCCCCAGCACGCCGTCCCCGGCGCCCGCTCCCTGCTCGGCGGCACCATCCCCGACCTGAACCCCCGCGTCCTGGACGCGGCGCTGCGCCCGGTGCCGCCCGGTTTCACCGGCGAGCTGTACGTCGCCGGCGCGGGCCTGGCCCGCGGCTACCTGGGCCGGCCCGCCCTGACCGCCGGACGGTTCGTCGCCGACCCCTACGGCCCGCCCGGCACCCGCATGTACCGCACCGGCGACCTGGTGCGCCACCTCGACAACGGCACGTTCGCCTATCTGGGACGCGGCGACGACCAGGTCAAGATCCGCGGCTTCCGCATCGAGCTCGGCGAGATCGAGAGCGTGCTCGCCACCCACCCCGGTGTCGCCCAGGCAGCCGTCGTCGTCCGCGAGGACAGGCCCGGCGACCGCCGGCTCGCCGCCTACGCCGTCCCCGCCGCAGGCGCCGCGCCCGACCCGGACGGCTGGCGGCGCCTGCTGGCCGGGCAGCTGCCCGCGCACTGCGTGCCCGCCTCCTTCACCCCGCTCGACGCGCTGCCGCTGACCGCCAACGGCAAACTCGACCGCACCGCCCTGCCCGTCCCGCACACGCCCGCACCCGCCGGCGGACCGGCGCCGGCCGCGCCCGCCGACGCACGCGAAGAGGCCCTGCGCCGCATCTTCGCCGACACCCTGGGCACCGAACACGTCGGCGCCGACAGCGACTTCTTCACCCTCGGCGGCCACTCCCTGCTCGCCGGGCGCCTCATCGCCGCCGTCCGCGACACCCTCGGCGCCGAGATCACCATCCAGGACCTCTTCGAGGCACCCACCCCCGCGGGGCTCGCCGCCCGGCTGCCCGCCGCCGCCACCGGCCGCCCGCCGCTGACCCGGCTCGAGCACGGCGACGACCCGCGCCCCACCTCCTACGCCCAGCACCGCATGTGGGTGCTGCGCGAAGTCGAGGGCGCCGCACCCACCTACAACATGCCGCTGGCGCTGCGGCTGTCGGGAACGCTGAACCGCACCGCCCTGCGCGCCGCCCTGTACGACGTCGTCACCCGGCACGAGAGCCTGCGCACCGTCTACCCGCGCGGCGAGCACGGCGTGAGCCCCCGGCTGCTGCCGCCCGAGCAGGCCCGCCCCTGGGTCATCGAGTCGCGCATCGACGAGGACCGGCTCCCGGCCGCCCTGACCGCGGCCGCCCGCGAGCCGTTCAACCTCGACTGCCAGCTGCCGCTGCGCGCCCACCTGTTCACCCTGCCCGACGGCGACAACGTCCTGCTGCTGCTGATGCACCACGTCGCCGGCGACGGCTGGTCGCTGCGGCCCCTGCTCGGCGACCTGTCCACCGCCTACACCGCCCGGCTCGCCCAAAGGGCCCCCGACTTCCCCCCGCTGCCCGTCACCTACGCCGACTTCGCCGTGTGGCAGCGCGAACTCCTCGGCGACGCCGACGACCCCACCAGCCTGGCCGGACGCCAGCTGGCGTTCTGGGAGAACGCCCTGGCAGGCCTGCCCGACCAGCTGGAACTGCCCGCCGACCTGCCCCGCCCGCCCGTCGCCGAGCACCGCGGCGGCTCCGTCCCGCTGCAGATCGGGCCAAAGCTCCACGCCCGCATCGACAGCTTCGCCCGCGCCCACGGCGCCACCTGCCACATGGTGCTGCAGGCCGCCCTCGCCGCCCTGCTCACCCGCCTGGGCGCGGGCACCGACATCCCCATCGGCTGCCCCACCGCCTCCCGCCCCGACAGCGCACTCGACGACCTGGTGGGCTTCTTCGTCAACCCGGTCGTGCTGCGCGCCGACACCTCCGGCGATCCGACGTTCACCGAACTCCTCGCCCGGACACGCGCCACGGCGCTGGCCGCCTACGCCCACCAGGACGTGCCCTTCGACCGGGTCGTCGAGCGGCTCCAGCCGAAGCGGTCGGCCGCCCGCCACCCGCTGTTCCAAGTGGTGCTGTCCTACCAGGACTTCGAGGCCCGCCCCCGGCTCAAGGGCCTCGACGTGCGGCGCGAGGACGTCGACTTCGGCGTCGCCAAGTTCGACCTCACCTTCAACCTCGTCGAACACCGCGGCAGCGGCGAGGAGTTCGCCGGCATCGACGGCGACCTCGAATACGACACCGCCCTGTACGAGCGGGCCACCGCCCAGGCACTGACCGGCCGGCTGCTGCGGCTCCTCGACGCCGCCGTCACCGCACCCGAGACGCCCGTCGGCGCGCACGACCTGCTCGACGACACCGAACGCGCCCTGCTCGCCGCCTGCAACGACACCGCCCGGCCCGTCCCCGCCCAAGGCCTCGCCGAACTCTTCACCGCCCAGGCCCTGCGCACCCCCTCCGCGACCGCCGTCACCGGCGACGACGGCACCGAACTGACCTACGCCGAACTGGACCTGCGCTCCGGCCGGCTCGCCGCACGGCTCGCCGCGGCGGGCATCGGCCGTGAATCGGCCGTCGCCGTCCTTCAGCAGCGCTCCACCGACCTGGTGGTGTCCCTGCTCGCCGTCCTCAAGGCCGGCGGCTTCTACGTGCCGCTCAACACCCGCTACCCGGCCTCCCGCATGCGGCTGATCACCGCGGACGTCGCAGCGCGTGTCCTGCTCACCGACCGGACCACCGACACCGCCCACGACTGCGCCTCCTGGGCGGGCGAGGCCCAGGTCCTCGTCGTCGACGACCTGCCCGAGGCGGGCGAGCCGCTGCCCGTGCAGCCGGCGCACCCGCACCAGCTCGCCTACGTGATGTACACCTCCGGCTCCACCGGCAACCCCAAGGGCGTCGCCATCACCCACGGCGACGTCGCCGCGCTGGCCGCCGACACCTGCTGGCGCACCGGCAACCAGGAACGGGTCCTGCTGCACTCCCCGTACTCCTTCGACACCTCCCAGTACGAACTGTGGGTGCCGCTGCTGTCCGGCAGAACCGTCGTCGTCGCCCCGCCCGGCGACCTGGACACCCGCGCCCTCGAGCGGGCGATCGTCGACGGCAAGGTCACCGGCATGTGGCTCACCTCCGGCCTGTTCAACCTCCTCGCCGAGGAGAGCCCCGACTGCTTCACCGGCGTGCGGGAGGTGTGGACCGGCGGCGACGTCGTCTCCCCGGCCGCCGTCGCCCGGGTCCTCGCCGCCTCCCCGGCCACCCTGGTCGTCGACGGCTACGGACCCACCGAGACCACCACCTTCGCCACCCACCACTACATGCGCTCCCCGTGGCAGCAGGAGACCACCGTCCCCATCGGCACCCCCCTGGACAACACCACCTGCCACGTCCTGGACGACCGGCTGCGGCCCGTGCCGCCCGGCGTCACCGGCGAGCTGTACATCGGCGGCTTTGGACTCGCCCGCGGCTACCTGGGCCGCCCCGGCGCCACCGCGGAACGGTTCGTCGCCGACCCGCACACCCCCGGCGCCCGCATGTACCGCACCGGCGACCTGGTGCGCCGCCGCACCGACGGCGTCCTGGAGTTCCTCGGCCGCGCCGACCACCAGGTCAAGGTGCGCGGCTTCCGCATCGAACTCGGCGAGATCGAGTCCGTCCTCGGCGCCCACCCGCGCGTCGCGCAGAGCGCCGTCCTGGTCCGCGAGGACCGGCCCGGCGACAAACGGCTCGTCGCCTACGTCGTGCCCGCACCCGGCGCCACCGCCGACGCCGCCCAGCTGCGCCCCCACGTCGCCGCGGCACTGCCCGACTACATGGTGCCCGCCGCGTTCGTCGCCCTCGACGCACTGCCGCTGACCGGCAACGGAAAGCTCGACCGGCGGGCCCTGCCCGCACCCGACTACGGGGCCACCGACAGCACCGGCCGCGCCCCGCGCACCCCGCGCGAAGAGCTCCTCGCGGTCCTGTTCGCCGAAGTCCTCGGCACCGACGGCGTCTTCATCGACGACAGCTTCTTCGACCGCGGCGGCGACAGCATCATGGTCATCCAGCTCGTCGGCAAGGCCCGGCGCGCCGGACTGGTGCTGAACGCCGCACAGATCTTCGAGCACAAGACGGTCGCCCAGCTCGCAGGCGTCGCCGCCTCGATCACCGAGGACGACAGCCCGCGAGCGTCCGTCGCCGCCGACGCGAGCGGCGAGGTGCCGCTCACCCCGATCATGCACTGGCTGCGCGAACGCGGCGGCCCCGTGGAGGCGTTCAGCCAGACGATGACCGTCGCCGTCCCGGCGCGGCTGGACGAGCAGCGGCTCGTGGCCGCGGTGCAGACGCTGCTCGACCACCACGACGTGCTGCGGGCCCGCTTCCGCGGGCCACAGGGCCAGGACGAGGGTTCGTGGACGATGCGGATCGAGCCGCCCGGCAGCGTACGGGCCGAAGACTGGGTACGCCGCGTGGACGCGGCCGGCCTCGACGACACCGCCCTCGCCGCCCTGACCCGCCGGCAGGCCGCGCTCTCGCGCGAGCGCCTCGCCCCCTTCGCCGGCCTCACCGGCCAGGCCGTCTGGCTCGACGCGGGAACAGACCGCCCCGGCCGGCTCCTTCTCACCCTGCACCACCTGGTCGTCGACGGCGTCTCCTGGCGCATCCTGCTCCCGGATCTGAAAACGGCCTGGGAGGCGACCGCGCCCGGCGCCGACGGCACCCTGCTGCCCGTCACCACCTCCTTCCGCGCCTGGGCCCAGCACCTCGCCCGGGAAGCCCAGCGGCCCGAACGCGCCGCCGAACTCGCCCTGTGGACCGGGATGCTGGCAGGCGGCTGCGCACCGGTCACCGCCCAGCCCCTCGACCCGCAACTCGACACCGCCGCGACCGCCCGCAGCCTCCACCTCACCCTCGACCACGAGACCACGGCCGCGCTGCTGACCACCGTCACCGCCGCGTTCAACGGGCGCGTCGACGACATCCTGCTCACCGCGTTCGCGCTCGCCGTCGCCGACTGGCGCCGCCGCCGCGGCCTCGGCGACAGCGACGCCGTCCTGATCGACCTCGAAGGACACGGCCGCGAACCCGGCACGAGCGGCGCCGAACTCTCCCGCACCGTCGGCTGGTTCACCAGCATGTACCCGGTGCGCCTGGCGCCCGGAACGCTCGACCGGGACGAGGCGCTGGCAGGCGGCCCCGCCGCCGGGACCGCCGTCAAACGGATCAAGGAGCAGCTGCGCAAGATCCCCGACGGCGGCATCGGCCACGGCCTGCTGCGCCACCTGGACGCCCGCACCGGCCGCAGCCTTGCCGCGCTCGCCCCGCACGGCACCCCCGCCCTCGGCTTCAACTACCTCGGCCGGTTCGCCTCCGAGGGCGCCGACGGCCTGTGGACGGCCGCCCCCGACGCCGAAGCGATCGGCGACGGCACCGACCCCGGCCTGCCCCTCGCGCACGCCGTCGAGGTCAACGCCCTCACCCGCGACGAGCCGGCCGGCCCCCGCCTGCAGGCCACCTGGACCTGGGCCGGCCGCCTCCTCGACGAGGCCGCCGTGCGCGACCTCGGCGACACCTGGTTCCGGGCCCTTTCCGCCCTCGTCACCCATGCGATGCGCCCCGACGCGGGCGGCATCACCCCCTCCGACCTGTCCCTGGTCTCCCTCAGCCAGACCCAGATCGACCAGCTCGAAGCCGCGTGGAAGGTGTCCCGATGACCCAGAACGGCCTCGCCGACGTCCTGCCCCTGTCCCCGCTCCAGGAAGGTCTCCTCTTCCAGGTCACCTACGGAGCCGAGACCCGGGGCACCGACGTCTACACCGTCCAGATGGTCTTCGAGCTGCGCGGCCCGCTGGACGCGGCCGACCTGCGGGCCGCCGCCCGCACCCTGCTGCGCCGCCACCCCAACCTGCGTGCCGGGTTCTGGCAGCACAACGTGGAGCGGCCCGTCCAGTTCGTGCCCCACGAGGTGCCGCTGCCCTGGCACACCCGCGACCTGAGCGCCCTCACCGACACCGAACGCGAGCAGGCCGCCCGGCGCTACATCGCCGACGACCGCGCCGAACGCTTCGACCCCGGAGCCCCGCCGCTGATCCGCTTCGGCCTGCTCACCCTCGCCCCCGAACACCACAAGCTCGTCCTGACCACGCACCACCTGCTCCTCGACGGCTGGTCCATGCCCCTGCTGGTGCGCGAACTGTTCACCCTGTACGAGCAGCGCGGCGACGACGCTGGCCTGCCGCCCGTCACCCCCTACCGCGCCTACCTGGCGTGGCTCGCCGGCCGCGACGACGACGCCGCCCGCGCCGCCTGGCGCACCGCGCTGGACGGCCTGGAGGGCCCGAGCCTGCTCGCG
>NZ_JBEXRZ010000283.1:0-7855 GCF_040613325.1 Streptomyces sp. NPDC006283
GCCGGCGACTCGCCTCGCCGGCCCGGAACCACACGTCAAAAGGGGCGGGCGGCATGCGTCCGGATGGTCAGCTGCCCCTCGTTCAGGCGGGGCCGCGCCCGGTGCACGTCACCGGCATGTGCTGGGCGCGATGGCGGCGGGTGATCAAGAACGGACGACCCAGCGCCCGCGGGCACCACAGCGGCTCCACCAGAGCGATCCGAGCCCGTGACAACCTGCGCATGACGCTCCTCCCGCGGAAGACAGGCACCCGGCATGACCCGCCGGGGTTCGGCATCGCGCCTCCCGGTACACCACCCTCAGCGCAAACCCTGACAACGGCACGCCCACCCACTCCCTATCGGGCTTCGGAAATGGGTGAAAGTACAGATCACCGGCGCAATGCTCCCGGGCAAGCACAGGTAACGGATTGATACAAACAGCCCACAGTGCGGCTGTGTGACGGGAATGAGTGAGCCTCTTTCATCCTGGCTCTGAAGGGCTATAAAGGCTGGTTAGTGGGGTGGTGACGTGGCGAAGCCCCTCGTGGTTGGCTGTGGTGATCTCACTCAGCACGACAATCGGCTGGGGGCTTCGTTGGTTCCGTATCCTTCCACGCTCGACGTCCGCATGAGCTGGTTGAACATGTCTCGTGGTTCATCTCTGCCCGAAGGCGTGAACTGAACTCACCCTGGCGCAGGCTCGGTTGCTACAAGCAGGCTCTGCTGGTGCTCGCTCACCTGCGGAAGAGCGAGACGTTCGCGCAGGTCGGGGTTTACACGAGGCGCTGGTAGCCTGGGCGAGGGCGACTTCGTCATCGCCGACGGCAGCCTCATCCCCATTGACCGCATCGCCGCGGATAGCCGTACTACTCGCAGAAACACCGCAAGTACGGCATGAACGTGCAGGTCATCGCCGCCCCGGACGGCACACCGCTGTGGTTCTCGCGAGCGGCACCGGGACGCACACACGATCTGACAGCCGCCCGCGCGCACGGCATCGTCCAGGCCTGCCTCACCGATCAGATCCTGGCCGACCGCGCCTACCAAGGCGCCGGCGCGACCATCCGCACCCCCTACTACAACCACCGTGAACAACCGAGCCAACCAACAGTTCAACCGGGATCACGCCCGCGGGTGAACGGGCCTTCGCCAACTCAAGTCCTGGCGGATCCTACGCCGGGCGCGCTGGACGTGCGAAGTGCACCCCTGTCACCACATACGAATGCGGGAGCCCTGGAAGCACGCCTCAACCAGAGCACCATCCTCAGCAGACGTCCCGGGACAGATTCCAGACGCGGCCGCCGCACAACTGGACCCGGCGCGGATCGTCCAACACCTCGTCCGGATCGCTCAACCCGCCCCTGCAAGTGCACGATCACATCGTGATCCGAGAGCGCTGCCCCCAGCCACTCCTCTCGACCCCGGCGCTTCACTCTCACCCGTCGGCCATCCGTCTCGGACCACCGTCCGGCTGCAGAACGCCTCGACCACGGCCGGCCACGGATTGCCGGCCCGGCGGGCCGCCAGCCGGACATCATCCCGCATGTCCGGCTGCTCGCGCGCACGGATCCTCGCATCGCAGGCAGGCCACCACGCGCATTACCAGCCTTGCCCAGGCCATCCTCACCCTGCACCTGACTCAAACCGAGGATGGCAAACCCTCATTATTGACATTAAGACAAGCCACCTTTACGTTCTTCTGCACTCCGGACCGGGCGGCACGAAAACCAACGCGTGCACCTGACCGACACCACCCCCGGACTCAAAGCGACATCACTGGCCACTGCCGCGAAACAACGAGGCGTGACAAGGAGACCTGCCCATTCTTGCCAGCCAGATACGATTCGGGGGCTACTCTCGACGCACTCATGGACCATGGCACGGCGTACTTGGCAATCTTGAAGCAAGGTGAGTAATGCACAGACGTAGACAGAGTCGTCGATGGCGGTTCGTACGCGGCGTCGTTGCCATAATTTGCGCGGCGCTTATCCCATTGGGTGCCGCCATGGCCGCTGACTCACCCGTCGCACAGCCATCGACGACCAGTTCGGCCGGTACATCGGTGCAGTATGCGGGAAAGACAAGTGGTGCATTCAACGTCAACAACGTGGGCCGGCGAGTGGCTGATCCTCGCAACACGCTATTCATTCACCATGCCGCCAACCCGGTGATCAGCGGCTCCAACCTCTACGGTGCGAATCCCGTCAAGGCGGACGGCAGGTGGAACGTCTACTTCGGCGGCTGGCTCTCCCAGACGACATACGACGAGATCCACCTGGCCACCAGCCTAGACGACACACTGGCCAGTGGCTACTCCGATATCAAGACGATCATTGGTCATGGCGTCTACGCACACGTCAATGACCCGTCCGCGGTGAAGCGCGAATTTGGCTGGGTCATGGCGATGACCACGGCGACCTCGGTCGCGGCTGATGACCATTGCTCGATCCTCACCTCGCCCGACGGCGTGAACTGGCCCCAGTTGAACGACCGCAGCCACGAGGTCAACTTCATCGGCGCGAGCGTACCCAGGTGCGCCCGGCCCTCACTGATCTGGAATGCCAACCACAAAAACGGCACCGGACGTTGGGAAATGTACTTCGACGCCTCGGTCAACGGCGGCCCTCACGGACAGCACCTCGCCGTTTCCAGCGAGAGCGTCCCGAAGAACTTCACGTATGTGGCACGGGTCGGTGACTTCGTCGACGCGGACATCCGTCTACTCAACGGCCAGTACATCGCCGCATACCGGCCCACTTGGGTCAGCGACCCTGTCTGGCGCATCCACTCTGCCACCAGCACCGACGGTGTCCGCTTCGCCGACCACGGTGCCATGCTCGGCACCCATGCGCTGCAGCCGTTCGACGACTGCGGTGTCACCAACCCTGGCTGGGCCATTAATGAGAAGGGGCTGATCACCTCCCTCATGTACGGCGGCACTGCCAGCTGCAACTACAACGCTCACAAGCTCGGCGTCGCGGTCCCGCAGGCCGCCGCAACTCTCTATTCCGGCAGCGTAGCCCTTGTTCACAGACTTGCCCTGACCGCAACTGCCCAGCACATTGACACGCACGAGTACACGGCGGTCGACCGCATACAGATCACTGATCGGCCTGGCGCATCCCCCCGCATCGATCAGCCAATCGCCGGGACAAGAGGGGACGCTTGGTCAATCGTGACGCCCTGAAGGCCGACGACACGGACCCGACCCTCACCTACACCGGCAGCTGGACGGCAAACAAACCCAGCGGCCAGTACAACAATGCCCAGCACTACACGACCACCAACGGCGACTCATTCAGCTACACCTTCACCGGAACCGGCATCGACTACATCACCACCAAAGCCACCAGCCGCGGCAAGGTCGACATCTACATCGACGGTGCTCTCAAACAGACCGCGAACTGCTACTCCGCAACCCAGCAAGACCAGCAGGTCTGCGCGAGCGTGCGCGGCCTGAACAACGGGAAGCACACTATAAAGATCAAGAAAGTCGACGGCCACCACATGTCCCTCAACGCGCTGGGGAGATAAAAGGACTCGTCTGCGGGGGGGTCTCACCGGCCCCAACACGGGATTCGGACCGTGCCGCCGACATCCTGATAACCCTTGTCGGTCCAGTATTTGATGCCATCCTTGGGCGAGGTCATCGAACGATGCCGTGTTCATGGCCGCACGGACATCGTGGATGGCGCCGGGCAGTGCGGGTGAGGCCCACAGCAGCCGGCCGAAGGGATCTGCGATGACCTGCACGTTCATCCCGTGCTTCTTGTGCTTGCCGGAGTAGAAGGGGCGGTCCGCGGCGGTGCGGTCGATCGGGAGGAGCGTGCCGTCGAGGATCACGGAAGCCTTCACCGACGCGGTCCGCACTGCGTCAGCCGGGCTGGGGGCGCGGGCGGTCAGCAGGTCGACGGCCTCGGTGATGAAGCGGTAGGCCGTCGTGGTGCCTACGCCGAAACCGGCCTCGAGTTGGACGTAGGCGTGGCCGTTGCGCAGGTGGGCGAGGGCTTGGCGGCCAACTCGCTCAGGCGCCGCCAGCGTGAGCCGATCTCGCGGCGGTGCCGCCGCAACTGCTGGGCAAGGAAGCGCAACGGAGCTGGACACGTCAACGCCCCACCGGTAGACAAGCACGTGAAGCCTCTGGTGGAGACCGTTCTCTTGGTCGAAAACCCATCTACCAGAGGCTTCACCATGTTGTCAGCCCAACTACCACTCTGCGGTGGCAGGTTGGGCAGGTCACCGGCAGAAGCGGCATCCCCACGCGACCCCGGATCCTCGCCCCGGCATGGCTGACAGTGTGGGCCTGCATGCGAGACGAAGCCTGCTACGACCCCGATACCCACCAAGCCAACAAGACAACACGCCTGCCGAGCAACCCTTGGCGGCCTGAGGGTTGGGAGGAGGGTCGGGCGGGCCGGCCCTCCTCCCCCGATTCTGTTACGGCCAGCCTTGAATCACCTTGGCGGGGGCGGTATTCCAGCTCTTGGGTACGAACGTGATTACGTAGGTTCCGCGGTCGAAGTCTGCGTACCCGGCAGACCAGTTCCGGAACTTGCTCTCGTATACGTGCATGGGGCCCACGTCGCTATTGGGTGCGTGATAGTGGTTACCGTGCATCCACAGGGTTTTGTCGACATCCGCTTCTGTTTGAGCCCCAAACCAACCGTAGTCGAAATTGATCCAACTTTCACCAGGGTTGGCGGGACTGCGCGAAATATTTCTGTCCTTCGACATGTCGACCAGGCCTGTACTCCGGTCGGGGCGGAAGGCATCCGGGTCGCCGTACTTCCTCTTGTCGGAGGAGGCTCGCTGGTCTTGCCCGCTCCAGAAGTGCTTCGAATAGATCACCGCCTTCATCTTGGATGGGTCGTAGTTGCCTCCGTCTCTTTCCTTGAAGGACGGCGTATTCCTCAGCGCCGAGTAAAAGTTCGAACGGCTGTCCTCATGGAGCAGGGCGTCATCGTTGTTCGCGAGCTGTGTCTTTAGGTTGTCGATGTAGGTTCCCTCGTTGTGGGCATTTTCCAGGGCCTTGTTCATGATGGACGCCACATCACGCGCCCGCTTGAAACCCTTCCCCTCGTCGAAACTTCCCTTGGCGATGCGTCCCTCAAACTCCGCCTGCGTTTCATTGGGTCGGGGCCTGGTGTTCCTCAGGTCGTTCCTGTACTTGTTCTCGTCGAAGAACGAAAATGCCAATTTGTTCGTCGGATATGGGCCCGAATTGACCCAGGTGATGCCAACGCAACCGTAGGACAGCTTATCTCGCTGCTCTTCGGTCATTTGCTGCGCCTTGCCGTCGCGGTGACTGTAGACCTGCTGCCACTTGCGGATGTAGTTATCGACGACCGTAGTGGCCCTGCCATCGTAGGCTCGGTACGCGTCAGGCATCCGGTTGAGCGGCTGGGCGGGAGGGACTTGCCTGCCGCCGGCGAAGTCCGGAGTTCGGGAGAATGCGCTAGCCCTCGGCGGCAATTCTGCCGGAAACTTGCCAGGTTGACCCAGATTCAGCGCTCTTTCGTTCAGCGCGTTGATGTTCTTGACGTCATTCGCCGTCAGGCCGTGCGTTTCGGCGTAGGATCCGTCCTTTACCCCGTGGCCGCCGCTGGCGGCCTCGCTGACCGATGGCATGAATCCAGCGGTACATATGACCGCACCCACAGTGGCGAAGGCGAGGGATTTCCGACGTTGATACATGAAAATCAATAACTCCCTTGTGGTGAAATCTAATGAAACGAGGGCATGCGAGAGCACGACGCAATGACGGGTTTGCGGCAAGCGGCGCTCAGGGCCTTGGCCGCGCTGTACTGCGTCGCTACGAGGCAGAAGGAGATGCAGTAATGCGGGATAAGGCGGTGGCGGTGCGGTCGTCGCCGGTCATGACCGTGGTGGCCGCCCGGGGCCAGTGGCACGCTGCATCAGGGGCGCCGCCGAGGCGACGACACGGACCTGGTCCGCGTTGACGGGTCGCCGGTAGCGGGCCTAGACGCGCGGGTGAGAGCGCATGGAGTCGGTGTCGACCAGGCGGACCTGGCTGGGGTGGTCGACCGTGTACGCGGCGATGTCCGTGTCGAGGATGAAGCTGAACTAACCGGCGGTCGGGCCGTAGACGAAGACCTTGCGGCCCTCGAACTTCTGCTGCGCGACGTTGTCCGTTAAGACGAGGGAGCAGAAGCCGGCACAGGCTGCGGGACACCTGAACCTGGAATTCGGCTCGTAGGCCGTCCAGTTACATCCAGCGGAAGGGGTTGTCTTCGTCCGCGTTGATCGTGGCGGCGGTCGCGGCGGGGCGGCCGCTTAGGGTCCCTGGGTGAGGGGCGGGCGAGGGCTGCGGTCACGGTAGTGGGGGCGCGGAGAGCGGTTCGGCGTATCACGGCTCGGCTCCTGCATGAGTAATCGGTTGATACGACCGGTGATCTTGCCTCCGTGTTAACTCCCCGGCAACATCATGGCTTTAAAATCGGCCAAGCCGTCAGGTAGGACGATATCTGGCCACAACCGATACGGGCCCAGCGTGCGGGATGCGATGCGGCAGCGTTCCCCATGCTCCTGACGTGTGGCGGTATTCCGGCTGCGGGAGTCCTTCAACACGCTCCGGGCCGGAGCCGAACGGGCCATCGCCCACCGACAGGACTGGTAGATCTTGGCCACCCACTACCGCTGCCCCCTCGCCCGTTTCGCCCTCGTCGCCAAGGTTGTCACTGCCCTCGCCGTCTACAAAAGGGCTGGTAAAGCCCCGTGAATAGACCTCCCGGGCTGAACTGGTCGGTCTCGCTGTGATTCGCGGAAGCCCTTCACGGTGCTTGCGTAGTTCAGCGTGGAGCGGCTGACGCCCAGTTCGGCGGCGACCTGTACGGGGATCGCACCGTTCTTGATCCGCTGGGCGGCTCCGGCGCTGGTGGTGGCATCAGCTTCGCCGGGCGACTGGTCGGCAAGCCGCGGGCCTGCTTGGCGGCACGAGCGCCGGCGCCGCGTCCCATCTGAGCGAACGAACATGGCCAGTGCGATGGCCATGTGTCGGTACGGGCCCGGAATCGCTGGTGTCCACGGCGAGTTTGTCGCCGAGAGTGCGCAGGAAGATGCCGCGTGGGACCGGCCGGCCCCTGACACGTCCATCGGTCTACCGGCAGACCACGGTACCGTCGAGGGAACCGACAACTACAGCTACACCGGCAGTTGACCCTCGAGGTGTCGCGCGCCGACGTCGGACAGCCGTGGCTGGTCACGCGGGTTCTCGGAGTCGAGGAGGCGCCGAGAACCAGGTCGTCATACAAGTCGCCCTGCAGCCCGCCGGAGTTGCCCCAAGAAGGAGCTGATACTCAAGGCCAGCGTCGCGGCTGGCATTCGCTTCCTCGCCGGGCTGCTGCTGATGGGGATGCTGATGCCCGCGGCCACGGCCTCCTCGTGCGAGGACGCCGGCGCCGGCACGGGCGAGGTCGCACCGGACAGCGGCAACAACGCTCCGGCCACGGGCAGCCTCCACAGGCAGCAGATTGGCGCACGCCAAGACGATCGACACCGTCACCAAGCGACTTCGCTTGCCCGGGGAAAGCAACCCTGATCGCCCTGATGACGGCCATGCAGGAATCGACTCTGCAGAACCTCGACCATGGCGACCGGGACTCGGTCAGCCTCTTCCTGCAGCGGCCCTCCCAAGAGTGGGGAGCACTCGCCCAGATCATGAATCCGGAGTTCAGGGTCACGTCCTTCTCCAGGGCCGCGGCGGCAACAAGAGCCTGATCGACATCAAGAACTGCCAGGCTCGGCCTCCAGGCGACGTCGCCAAGGACGTGCAGAACAGCCACCACCCCGAGCTGTACGCTGGCCACGAGAGCGCCATGCGCACCCTGGACAAGGAAGGCCGGCATCGACCTCGG
>NZ_JBEXRZ010000284.1:0-7845 GCF_040613325.1 Streptomyces sp. NPDC006283
CGTCATCAGCTACTACGGCTCCGACAAGGCCGCCTACAACGGCTTCTACGTCACCCGGTCCAGCCTCCTGCGCTCCCCGCGCGACCTGATCGGCAAGAAGGTCGGCATGAACACCCTGGGCGCGCACCACGAGGCGATGCTCGACATCTATCTGAAGAAGCACGGGCTGAGCCGGGCGGAGGCGGAGCGGGTCGAACGCATCGTCGTCCCTCCCGTCAACACCGAGCAGACGCTGCGGCGGGAACAGATCGACGTGGCCGTCCTCGGCGGCATCCTCCGCGACAAGGCACTCGAGACGGGCGGGGTGCGCAAGCTGTTCAGCGACTTCGAGCTGCGCGGCGCGTTCAGTGCCGGCACGTACGTCTTCACCCAGCGCTTCCTCGAACAGAACCCGCGGACGGCAGGGACCTTCGTGACCGGCGTCGGCAAGGCCCTGGACTGGTCGCGCGCCACCCCGCGCGACGAGGTGGTGGCCCGCATGAAGGAGATCGTCGAACGGCGCGGGCGCAACGAGAGCACCGACCCGCTCAAGTACTGGCAGTCGTTCGGCGTCGCCGCGCCCGGCGGCCGTATCGCCGCCGACGAGTTGTCCGTCTGGTCCGACTGGCTCGCCGACCGGGGCGACATCAAGGCCGGGCAGGTCCGCGTCGACGAGGTGTACACCAACGAATTCAACGGCGGCGGCCGTGCCGCGAAGGGGCGCTGACGCATGACTACCCAGGACATCGAGGACCCGAAGATCAGCTTCCGGGGCGTGGGGAAGTCCTTCCCCGGAGGCCGCGGCCGCCCGGACACCACGGCCCTGGAGAGCATCGACCTCGACATCGCCGCCGGGGAGTTCACCATGGTCGTCGGGCCGAGCGGCTGCGGCAAGTCGACGCTGCTGGACCTGCTCGGCGGCCTGTCCCGCCCGAGCACGGGCGAGATCCTGCTGGACGGCAAGCCGGTCACCGGACCGGGACTGGACCGGGGCATTGTCTTCCAGCAGTACGCCCTGCTGCCCTGGCGCACCGCCCGCGGCAATGTGGAGTTCGGCCTCGAGGCGACGGGCGTACCGCGCAGGAAGCTGGCGGCGCGCGCCCGGGAGTACCTCTCCCTGGTCGGCCTCACCGGCTTCGAGGACCGTCATCCGCACGAGCTGTCCGGCGGTATGCGGCAGCGGGTCGCGATCGCCCGCAGCCTCGCCTACGACCCCGATGTGCTGCTGATGGACGAGCCTTTCGCCGCCCTCGACGCACAGACCCGCGAGTCGCTGCAGGACGAGTTGCTGCGGATCTGGCAGCGCACCGGCAAGACGGTCGTGTTCATCACGCACGGCATCGACGAGGCGGTCCGGCTCGGACAGCGCGTGGCCGTGCTCACCTCCCGGCCCGGCCGCATCAAGGAGATCGTGCCGATCCGGCTCGGTGACCGCTCACCCGGCGACGATCCTCGTTCGAGCCCGGAGTTCGCCCACCACCGCCATCACATCTGGAACCTGCTGCGCGACGAGGTCGGCAGGGCCCAGCAGCAGGAGAGGGAGGCCGTGGCGTCATGAGCATCACCACCGACATCACAGCCGAGAAGACGACCGCGGCGTCGCCCGCCGTGGCGGATCCGCCCGCCGCGCCCGACGTGCCCGGGACCCGCGAACCGAGGGCCGCGACCGCCGCTCGCTGCGTGGGCCGCGCCGTACTGCGGCTGTTCACCCGCACGGCGGCGGTCCTGGCGCTGCTCGCGCTGTGGGAGGCGGCGCCCAGGCTGGGGCTCGCCGATCGTACGTTCCTGCCTCCGTTCTCCGAAGTGGCCCGGGCGTGGTGGCAGTTGTTGCTGGACGGTCAGCTGGCCGAGCACACCTGGGCCAGTCTCGGCCGTTCGTTCACGGGCTTCGCGCTCGCGGTCACCCTGGCCGTGCCGCTCGGCCTGCTCATCGGCTGGTACCGGCCGGTCGCCGACTTGCTGGGGCCGCTGCTCGAGGTCTTCCGCAACACGGCCGCGCTGGCGCTGCTGCC
Source organism: Streptomyces sp. NPDC006283 (assembly GCF_040613325.1). Lineage (NCBI taxonomy): Bacteria > Bacillati > Actinomycetota > Actinomycetes > Kitasatosporales > Streptomycetaceae > Streptomyces > Streptomyces sp. NPDC006283. Next base: position 1,992 of record NZ_JBEXRZ010000284.1, read on the forward strand.
GGTGTTCGTCCTGCTGCTGGGCATCGGCGAGACCTCGAAGATCTCGATCGTGCTCTACGCCTGCACATGGCCGGTGCTGCTCAACACCATCAGCGCGGTGCGCAGTGTCGACCCGACGCTGTTGAGGCTCGCCAGGACGATGGATCTGCCCGCCCCGCGGATCTTCCAGAAGGTCATCCTCCCCGCCTCGGTGCCGGCCGTCTTCACCGGCATCCGGCTGGCCGGTGCGGTCGCGATCCTGGTCCTCGTCGCCGCCGAGATGGTGGGCGCCAAGGCCGGTCTCGGCTATCTGGTCAACGCCTCCCAGTTCAACTTCGCCATCCCCGAGATGTACGCAGGCATCGTCACCATCTCGGCGATCGGCGTCACCTTCAACCAGCTGCTGGTGGCCCTCGAGCGGCGGTTCACGTCCTGGCGCACCCCGAACGGAAGCTGAGGTCCCGCACATGACCGCCCAGACCCCGCGGCAGATCCATCTCAACGCGTTCCTGATGAACGCCGGTCATCACGACGCCGCCTGGCGTCACCGGTCCACGCGGCCGGAGCGGATCACCGATCTCTCGTACTTCCAGGAACTGGCCCGTACCGCCGAGCGCGGCAAGCTCGACTCGTTGTTCCTCGCCGACGGCCTCACGCTCTGGGGCAGTGCCCGCTACAACGCGGTCGGTGGTTTCGAGCCGCTGACACTGCTGTCGGCGCTGTCGGTCGCCACCGAGCGCATCGGGCTGATCGCCACCGTCTCCACCACGTTCAACGAGCCCTACCACGTGGCCCGCAAGTTCGCCTCGCTCGACCACCTCAGCGGCGGTAGGGCGGGCTGGAACATCGTCACCTCCGGCAACGTGGCGGAGGCGCGCAACTTCGGGCTCGACGAGCACCCCGGCCATGCTCTGCGCTACGAGCGCGCCGGGGAGTTCCTCGAGGTGGCGAAGGACCTGTGGGACAGCTGGACGGACGACGCTGCTGTCATCGACCGGGCCGCCGGCGAGTACACGCGCGAAGGCGCGGTCCGTCCCGTCGGGCACCGCGGCAAGCACTTCCGGGTGCACGGACCGCTGAACGTCCAGCGGTCCCCGCAGGGCCACCCGCTGCTGGTGCAGGCCGGTTCCTCCGAAGACGGCAAGGAGTTCGCGGCACGGTACGCGGAGGCGGTCTTCACGGCGCAGCAGACGCTGTCCGACGGGCAGGCCTTCTACAAGGACCTGAAGTCGCGCCTCGCCACGTACGGCAGGACCGCCGACGAGCTGAGGATCCTGCCGGGCATCTGCCCCGTGATCGGCTCCACCAAGGCGGAGGCACGGGCGCTGGAGGCGGAGCTGACCGCGTTGCAGGTGCCCGAGTACGGTCTCCAGCAGCTCTCCGGAATGCTGGGAACCGACCTGACGGGACTGCCCCTCGACGGGCCGTTGCCCGATCTCCCCGAGGAGCGGGACATCAACGGCAACAGGTCCCGCTTCACGCTGGTCGCGGAGCTCGCCCGGCGGGAGAGCCTCACCATCCGCGAACTGATCGCACGGCTGGGCGGCGGCCGCGGGCACCGGGTCGTCGTCGGCACGGCGGAGCAGATCGCGGACCAGCTCCAGGAGTGGTTCACCGAGGGCGCCGCGGACGGCTTCAACATCATGCCGCCGTATCTGCCCGGCGGTCTCGAGCACTTCGTCGACCAGGTCGTTCCGCTGCTTCAGGAGCGCCGGCTGTTCCGTACGGAGTACACGGGCCGCACCCTGCGCGACCACTACGGCCTCGCGCGGCCCGCGGGCAGGCCGAGCGTCTCCGTGTGACCTGCCCACATCACGCAACCGACCACCGTCACCCCCTGTCCCGTATCCCCATCAGGAAAGGCAGCATTCCCATGACCACAACCGGTTTCGACATCCGCCGTGTCGGCGGCCGTATCGGGGCGGAGATCCTCGGCGTCGACATCTCGGGCGACCTCGAGCCCGCCGTCGTCAAGGAGATCAACGCGGCACTGCTCGAACACAAGGCGCTCTTCTTCCGCGACCAGCAGTTGGACGACGCGGCGCAGTTGCGTTTCGCCTCGCTCTTCGGTGAGCTGACGAGCGCCCATCCGACCGTGCCGGCGGTCGAGGGAGAGCCGAACATCCTGCCCGTCGACGGCGACGAGGGCATCCGTGCCAACCAGTGGCACACGGACGTCACCTTCGTGCGCACCCCGCCGAAGGCGTCGACGCTGCGCAGTCTGGTGGTGCCTCCCTACGGCGGCAACACGCTGATCGCCAACTCGGCTGCCGCGTACCGGGACCTCCCCCAGCCGCTGCGCGAACTGGCCGACGGGCTGCGTGCGGTGCACACCAACGCCTACGACTACGCGGAGCCGAAGACGGAGAAGGCCGCCGAGCATCGGCGTCGCTTCGTGTCCACGAAGTACCGCACCGAGCACCCCGTGGTGCGGGTCCATCCGGAGTCGGGCGAACGGGGCCTGTTCATCGGCGGCTTCGCGCAGTCCCTGGTGGGCCTGTCCCCGTCGGAGTCCCGGGACATCCTGCGCATCCTCCAGTCGTACGTGACCCGCCCGGAGAACGTGGTGCGCTGGACCTGGGCACCGGGGGACCTGGTCCTCTTCGACAACCGCATCACCCAGCACTACGCGCCCGACGACTACGGCGACCTGCCGCGGCTGCTGCACCGGGTGACGGTCGCCGGGGACGTGCCGGTCGGGATCGACGGCCGCACGAGTGTGATCGTGGAGGGCGACGAGGCGGCCCATTACACGCCCGCCGCCGCCTGACGCGGTCGGGCGCACCCGGCGACGGAGCCCCCGGGAGGGACAAAGGCCGCCGGGAGCACAAAAGGGCGGGCGGGCCGTCACGGCCCGCCCGCCCCGTGTCACATCAGTGCTGGGCGCTGCGGCGCTTGCGCGCGGCCCACATGATGCCGCCGCCGGCAACGATGACCACTGCGGCCGCGCCCGCGATCAGCGGCGTGGCGCTGGAGCCGCCGGTCTCGGCCAGGCCGCCGCCCGGCGCGTCGGTGCTCGGCTCGGCCGAGGGCGTCGCGGGGGCGCTCGTGGCGGGCGCGCTGGTGCTCGGCGTGGCACTGGGCGCGGGCGAGGACTCGCTCGGCGTCGGCGAGGGGGGCGTCGTCGACGGCGAAGGGCTCGGCGTGTTGTCCTCGCACACCGGAGCGGTCTTGGTCTCGTCGCGCGAGAACTTGTCGTCGTCCCCGGCCTTGACGATCAGACGGACGGTGAGTTCCTCGCTGTGCTCGGGAAGGTCGAGCTTGTCGTGGAATTCGCCCTTGAACGTCTTGGCCGGCAGGAGGTCCTTGCCGTCCACCGTGATCGTCACGGTGTTGTCCTTGGTGGGGCTGTACGCGGTCAGGTCGACGCTGACCTCGTCACAGGTCACCGACCACACCGGAGTGTGCGCGATCGCCGGTGCGGCGGAAAGGCCGACGCCGAGCGCGCCGGCCGACGCGACGGCTATGAACGCTCCCGTACGCCGCCACGATCTTCTGATTTCTGTCACTGAGTCCTCCACGATTGCCGCGCCATTCCTCTGGCGGTGCGCGCACAGTACCGCCAAGGCCTCATGGCTCCGCAAGCGCCCCAACGGACGGACATGCACAGCGGATGAAAACGCGTCAATCAGGGCCGCGTCGCGTGACGCGGGTCCACGCGGGCAGAACGAACCAGCACACCACGAACCACACCACCATGGCGATGACCAGCCACAGCGCGATGGTGTCGTCGAGGACCACTCGGAGTATCAGCAGCAGGGCGGACGCCATCGTGCACAGCAGCAGGACCAGTCCGAGGACGGTCAGCCGTGACGCCCAGGAAACCGTCTGCGGTTTGAGACGGCGGCCGGTGACCATCCGGTGGAACGCCACGGGACCGATCAGCACCCCTGTAGTCGCCGCCCCGAGCACGACGGTCACGGAGTAGATGGTCTGGTCCGTCTGCGACAGTTCGACGAACCGTGGCTGAAAGGCCACGGTCAGCAGGAATCCGAAGAGGATCTGCACCCCGGTCTGGGCGACGCGCAATTCCTGGACCAGGTCGGCCCATCTGCGATCGGCCCTTTCGTCTTCCGTCTCGTCGCGGCCGGGTCCACCACTGCCCATTCCATTGCCGTTGCCCCTGTTCCTGTCCATCGCACGCAGTTCCCTTCCTTCCGGCGCCGGATCGGCGGAGGGCGGCCGGAACGCTTCTGTCGCAGCTTCCTATCGAAGAGCGGCGAGCCGGCGGCCGGCCGGCCCGATGGCCCGCCTGCTGCCGAGCGCATCCCCCCAGGGGTCGGTCCGTGCCTGTTCGAGCACGTCGGCGACGGTCCAGCGGCCCGGGACCAGTTCCGGGTCCTCCAGCTGCTCCCAGCTGATCGGCGTGGCCACCGGCGCCCCGGGCCTGGCGCGCACCGAGTAGGGCGTCACCGCCGTCTGGGCGTAGCCGTTGCGCTGCACGTCCAGGTAGAGGCGGTCCCCGCGTGCCTGTTTGCGTACGGCTGTGGTCAGCCGGTCGGGGTCGCGGCCGGCCAGTGTCTCGGCCACCTCCTGCGCGAAGGCACGGGTGCCGTCGAAGTCCGTGTCTCCGGCGAGCGGCACGATCACATGCAGTCCTCGGGAGCCGGTGGTCATGAGTACGGACGGCAGCGCGAGCTCGTCCAGGAGTTCGCCGAGCTGCCGCGCGGCCCGGCGCACCGGCTCGAAGTCGTCGCCCGTCGGGTCGAGGTCGAAGACCAGCCGGTCGGGCCGCTCCAGGCGGCCGGCCCGGGACTGCCAGCGGTGAAAGGTGAGGCATGCCTGGTCGACGAGGTACAGGAGGGTGGCGGTGGTGTCGCAGACGGTGTGGTTCACCGTGCCGTCGGCCTTGGCGACCTCCACCCTGCGTATCCAGTCGGGGTAGTTGTCCGGGGTGTTCTTCTGCATGAAGCGGGGACCGTCGATGCCGTCGGGGTGGCGTTCCAGCATCAGCGGCCTGCCCCGCAGGTGCGGCAGCATGTGGGGCGCGATGGCGCGGTAGTAGTCGGCGAGGTCGGCCTTGGTGATGGCGTCGTCGGGGAAGAGCACCTTTCCGGGCCGCTGGATCCGTACCGTTCGTCCGCCGGCCCGCACACGGTGCGTCCTGCTCTCGGTCACGGGCGCACCATCGCTTCCGCGACCAGCAGGCGCACCGCCGCCGCGATCGACTCTGCGTCGATACCGGACGCGTGCAGTTGTTCCTCGGGCTTGGCGGACGCCGGCACGTTGCGCACACCGAGCCGTACCAGCCTGGGCATGGGCCGCCCGTCGGAGAACGCCTCGGCCACGGCGTCGCCGATGCCGCCCTCAGGGCGGTGATCCTCGACCGTGAGCAGGCAGCCGGTGTCGTCGGCGGCGCTCTGCAGCGTCCCGCCGTCGACGGGCTTGACCGAGTAGAGGTCGACCACGCGCACCGCGATGCCCTCGCGCTCCAACAGGGCCGCGGCGGCGAGCGACTCGTGCACGGTCACACCGGCGGCCACGACGCACACCCGGTCACGGTGCGAGGAGCGCAGCACCTTGGAGCCGCCCACCGGGAAGTCCTCGTCCGGTCCGTAGAGCACCGGCATGTCGGCGCGGCTGGTGCGCAGGTAGCTCACGTTGGGCAGGTCGGGGCGCTCCCTAGCAGGTCAGAGAAGTGAACCCCGTCCTGCCGGTGGTAGGCCGTGTGGGACTCGAACCCACAACCAACGGATTAAAAGTCCGCTGCTCTGCCAATTGAGCTAACGGCCCACGACACAACACCCCTGAGCATAGCGGGCGAGATCCCCGGAGCCGATCGGGTATCCGATCTCGGGCCGCGTCTTCAATCCCCCCCGCCGACACCAACCCGGGGGGCACGAAAACTACACGTCAATAAATGCCCATTAATGCC
>NZ_JBEXRZ010000285.1:0-7842 GCF_040613325.1 Streptomyces sp. NPDC006283
CTTTGTACTCACCCTTGCGGGCTTTCCTCCGGGCGCTTCCCTTCGGTCTTGCGTTTCCGACTCTATCAGACTCTTTCGTGTCCGATTCCCGGCCGACGGGCTCTCTGCTGAGCAGAGAATTTCTTGCTCTGCCTTCCGGTTCTCCGCTTTCGCGTTTCCCTTTCCGGCGACTCCGACTTTATCAGAGATTCTGAGTCGGAATTCCCCGCCCCGTTCGGGCACCACGAAGCACATGAGTGTGCGGGGTTCCCGTTCAGGCGGAGCCGTAAACGTACTGGAGCGGGGCGCCCCGATGCAAATCGGGGGCCCCGCGCCGGTTTTGGGCGTCAGACCTCGACGACGACCGGGAGGATCATCGGGCGCCGGCGGTAGGTGTCGGAGACCCACTTGCCCACGGTGCGGCGAACAAGTTGCTGCAGCTGGTGGGGTTCGGCGACGCCGTCGGAGGCCGCCTTGGCGATCGCGTCCTCGATCTTGGGCATGACGGCCGAGAACGCCGAGTCGTCGATACCCGAACCCCTCGCGTGGATGTTGGGCCCGCCCACGACCTTGCCCGTCGTGCTGTCGACGACGAGGAAGACGGAGATGATGCCCTCTTCGCCGAGGATGCGGCGGTCCTTCAACGCGGGCTCCGTGACATCGCCGACCGAGAGGCCGTCGACGTACACGTAACCGGCCTGGACCTTGCCGACGATCTTGGCCTTGCCGTCGACGAGGTCGACGACGACACCGTCCTCGGCGATCACGATGCGGTCCTTGGGAACACCCGTCAGGGCGCCGAGCTCCGCATTGGCCCGTAGGTGTCGCCACTCGCCGTGAACCGGCATCAGGTTCTTCGGCTTGCAGATGTTGTAGAAGTACAGCAACTCGCCGGCCGACGCATGGCCGGAGACATGGACCTTGGCGTTGCCCTTGTGGACGACGTTCGCGCCCCAGCGGGTCAGGCCGTTGATCACGCGGTAGACCGCGTTCTCGTTGCCCGGGATCAGGGACGACGCCAGGATGACCGTGTCCCCCTGGACGATGCGGATCTGGTGATCGCGGTTGGCCATCCGGGAGAGGGCCGCCATCGGCTCGCCCTGGGAGCCCGTGCAGACGAGGACGACCTCGTGGTCCGGAAGGTCGTCCAGGGTCTTGACGTCGACCACGAGACCGGCGGGAACCCGCAGATATCCCAGGTCCCGGGCGATGCCCATGTTGCGGACCATCGAACGGCCGACGAAGGCGACCCGCCTGCCGTACTCGTGGGCGGCGTCGAGGATCTGCTGGATGCGGTGCACATGGCTGGCGAAGCTGGCCACGATGATGCGCTTCTGGGCGTTCGCGAAGACCGTCCGCAGGACGTTCGAGATCTCGCGCTCCGGCGGGACGAAGCCCGGAACCTCGGCATTCGTCGAGTCCGAGAGCAGGAGGTCGATGCCCTCCTCGCTCAGACGCGCGAACGCGTGGAGGTCGGTGAGGCGCCGGTCCAGCGGCAGCTGGTCCATCTTGAAGTCACCGGTGTGGACCGCCATGCCCGCGGGCGTGCGGATGGCGACGGCGAGGGCGTCCGGAATGGAGTGGTTGACCGCGATGAATTCGCAGTCGAAGGGCCCGATCCGCTCGCGATGCCCCTCGGTCACCTCGAGGGTGTAGGGGCGGATGCGGTGCTCCTGGAGCTTGGCCTCGATCAGGGCGAGGGTCAGCTTGGAACCGATGAGTGGAATATCCGGCTTCAGGCGGAGCAGGAACGGGACGCCGCCGATGTGGTCCTCGTGGCCGTGCGTGAGCACGATGCCGTCGATGTCGTCGAGGCGGTCCCTGATGGTGGTGAAGTCCGGCAGGATCAGGTCGATCCCGGGCTGCTCCTCCTCGGGGAAGAGGACGCCGCAGTCGACGATGAGCAGCCGGTCGTCGTACTCGAAGACGGTCATGTTCCGGCCGATCTCACCGAGACCGCCGAGCGGGGTGACGCGCAGGCCGCCCTGGGGCAGTTTGGGCGGCGCGCCGAGTTCAGGATGCGGATGACTCAAAAGACTCTCCTCACCATGTACGCCACGTACCGCGGGGGCACATGGCGTACATGACATACGTGCACTTGCTGTGTCTGTGTCCGGCCGGGTCCGTGCGGCCGACCGGTGTCGGTCGGCCACGTGTCGGTCTCATCAGCCGGTTCTGCGCTTATTCAGTTGTGAAGTCTGTTCAGAGCTCTACCCCACCGGCGGCCAGGTCGACCTTGAGCTGGGCGGTTTCTTCCGGCGACAGCTCGACGAGGGGAAGGCGCAGCGGACCGGCCGGCAGGCCCTGGAGTGTCAGCGCCGCCTTCGTGGTGATGACGCCCTGGGTGCGGAACATGCCCGTGAAGACCGGGAGCAACTTCTGGTGGATCTCCGTCGCCTTCTGGACGTCCCCGCCGCGGTAGGCGTCGAGCAGCGCACGGAGCTCAGGAGTGACCACGTGGCCCACGACGGAGACGAAGCCGCAGGCGCCGACCGAGAGCAGCGGCAGGTTGAGCATGTCGTCGCCCGAGTACCAGGCGAGGCCGCTGCGGGCGATGGCCCAGCTGGCGCGGCCGAGGTCACCCTTGGCGTCCTTGTTGGCGACGATGCGCGGGTGGTCGGCGAGGCGCACGATCGTCTCTGTGTCGATCGGGACGCCGCTGCGTCCGGGGATGTCGTAGAGCATCACCGGCAGCTCTGTCGCGTCTGCGATGGCCGTGAAGTGGCGGAGCAGGCCCTGCTGAGGGGGCTTGTTGTAGTACGGGGTCACAGCGAGGAGGCCGTGCGCGCCGGCGCGCTCGGCGGCGCGGGCGAGTTCGATGCTGTGACGTGTGTCGTTGGTGCCGATGCCGGCGACGACGTGGGCCCGGTCTCCGACCGCTTCCAGTACGGCCCGCACGAGCTGGTCTTTCTCCGCGTCGCCGGTGGTGGGCGACTCGCCGGTGGTGCCATTGATGACCAGGCCGTCGTTGCCTGCGTCCACCAGATGGGCGGCCAGCTGCTGGGCGCCTTCGAGGTCAAGTGCGCCGTCCGCCGTGAAGGGCGTGACCATGGCGGTGAGGACCCGCCCGAAGGGGGTCTGCGGAGTGGAGATCGGAGCCATGGGTAACACGCTACTCGCTGCTCACCGCAGGGGGTCCCCTCGGGGGACGTGACGTACGACGTGGCATGCGGAGCCCGGCACTGCCTGCTCGGGGGTTCAAGCAGTGCCGGGTCCGTTTGATCAGCCTAGATGAACTTCTCGAAACGCCGCAATACGGACACTTCTCCAGGCTGACCGTACATCTGTGCCCTACGGGGCGACCCGCCCGTTGGCGTTGTAGGCGGCGTAGGTGAGCGGCATGAGCTTCGCCCAGTGCTGCTCCATCTTCTCGCCGACCATCTCGATCTCACGCTGCGGGAAGGACGGGACCTTGGCGTCGTCGTGCTGGGTGCGCAGGCCGAGGAAGTGCATGAGCGAGCGGGCGTTGCACGTCGCGTACATCGACGAGTACATGCCGACCGGCAGCACCGCCCGGGCGACCTCGCGGGCGACGCCCGCGTCGAGCATCTCCAGATACGCCTCGTACGCCTGACGGTAGGAGTCCTCCATCACCCGGCCGGTGAGCTCCTGCTGGGCCGCGGTGCCCTCGACGAAGACGTACTTCCCCGGGCGGCCCTCCTGGACGAGCTTGCGCTCGGCGTCCGGCACGTAGAACACCGGGTCCAGGCGGCGGTAGCGGCCCGACTCCTCGTTGTACGACCAGCCGACGCGGTGCCGCATGAACTCGCGGAAGACGAAGATCGGGGCACTGATGAAGAAGGTCATCGAGTTGTGCTCGAAGGGGCTGCCGTGGCGGTCCCGCATCAGGTAGTTGATGAGGCCCTTGGAGCGCTCCGGGTCCTTCGAGAGCTCCTCGAGAGACTGCTCGCCCGCGGTGGAGACACGGGCCGCCCACAGCACGTCGGAGTCTCCGGCCGTGTGCTTCACCAGCTCGACGGTGACATCGCTGCGGAAGCTGGGCTTTACGTTCTCTGCGGGGGTGTGGCTCACCGGCGCGGTCCTTCCAGTTGCATCGCTCGGGCGGCGCCTACTCTACGGCTCGCCACCGACAGTGCCGACCAGGTCGACCGCGGGATGTGTCCTTTGGTCAATTCGGGGAATTCGGGCACCGAATGGTCGCGTTGCTCGTCTGTACCAGTAGCGGCGTCCAGTCCCGCGCTCCCGTCACGATTTCCTAGGAGAGTCCCTGATGTTCCGCCGGCGAGAGGCCGTCCCCTTCGCGTTCGTCGCTGAGGCCGACGCCTTCCGCAGTAACGTCACTCCCCCGCCCCGTATCCGACCCAGCCGCTCACAGCTCGCGGGCGGGGTACTCGTCGGGCTGACCGTCGTCGGCGGACTCGTCGGGTCCCTGCTCTTCGGGCTTCCCGCCCTGGAGACGCGGACGCCGGCCCATTCGCAGCAGTCCGAAGCCTCCCAGGGGCGCTGACCCTTCTCCCGTTGCCCGGTGTCCTGGGACGCGCCCCGGGGCACCCTGGGGTGGTCGCGCTCCGGCGGTCTCGGTAGCCTCACCCGGGCACAGCCCAATCGAGTGTGCTGGTGAGTGAGGATCCGTCGTGCCCCTGCCCTTCCTGACGGCCGACCGTGCTTTTGACACGCAAGCGGATGATGTCGCGCTGCCTTTCGACGATCACGACGAGTGGCGGCGTCCGTACCGTCCGGGGCCGTGGCGGGTCGGGGCCGCGGCTCTCCTGCTGCTGCTGGCCTCGTTCGTGCTGATCGCGGCGATGATCATTGCTTTCGCGGGTGCGCTGCCTGGTGCCGGCGTGTGCTTCGCCCTCGGTGCCGTGGTGATCGCGGCCGCTCTGCGACTGCTTCGTATGGGCGTCTGGGTCAGCCGCCACGGCCTGCGGCGCGTGGCGTTCCTGACGACCGGCACGACGCGCTGGCAGCGCACCTCGGAGCTGCGCACCGTGCAGCAGCCGGTGCGCTGGCTCGGGCTGCCGCGCACCGTACAGGGACAGGCACTCGTGATGGCACGGCACGGCGCAGAGCCGCTCACGCTCCTCACCGACCACAACGCCGATTTCCTGTCCCGGCCGGAAGCCTTCGACCGGGCGGCCGACACGGTGGAGGCGTGGGGCGCGGAGTACCGCGCGGGCTGACTCCTGCGAGAGCCGGCCCGGGGCGAACCCGGAGCAGGCTCCGAAGCGGTCCGCGAGCAGGGCCGGGGGGCTTTCAGTACCGAGTGGGCCTTGGGGCCGTCTCTGCGCTCAGGAACGAGTCAGCTCGGAACGGGCCTGCCGTCGTGCAACGCGATCGCGCGCTGCATCGCCCGGCGGGCCCGAGGTGTGTCGCGGGCGTCGTGATAGGCGACGGCCAGCCGGAACCAGCAGCGCCAGTCGTCCGGCGAATCCTCCGTCTCGGCCCGGCGCTTGGCGAACACGGCGTCCGCTGAGTCACGGTCGATACGGCCGCCCGGGGTGCGCACCAGCTCGTCGACGGGCAGCCCGCCTTCCGCCTCCAGTTCCGCGGCGAGCCGGTTGGCCCGGCTGACGAACTGCGTGTTCTTCCACAGGAACCAGACGCCGATCACCGGCAGAACCAGCACCGCGGCGCCGAAGGTGACGGTGATAGCGGTGCCCTGCTGTATCAGCATCACGCCACGACTGCCGACCAGGACGAAGTAGACGACCAGGACGGCTGCCGTGACGAAGTACGTGATCTTTGCGCGCATGATTCCGCTTCAGCTCAGGTCGAGGAAGTTTTCCAGGCCGAAGGTGAGGCCGGGAGCGGACACCACACGGCGGACGCCCAGCAGGATGCCGGGCATGAAGCTGCTGTGGTGCAGGGAGTCGTGACGGATGGTGAGCGTCTCGCCCTCGCCTCCCAGCAGAACCTCCTGGTGCGCGAGGAGGCCGCGCAGCCGCACCGCGTGCACCGGGACCCCGTCGACGTCCGCGCCCCGCGCGCCGTCCAGGGCGGTGACGGTGGCATCGGGCTGCGCGGCGCAGCCGGCCTCGGCGCGGGCGGCGGCGATCAGCTGTGCCGTGCGGGTCGCGGTGCCGCTCGGGGCGTCGGCCTTGTTCGGATGGTGCAGCTCGACGACCTCGACGGACTCGAAGTACCGCGCCGCCTGCTGGGCGAACTTCATGGTGAGGACCGCGCCGATGGAGAAGTTGGGCGCGATGAGCACACCGGTCTCGGGGGACGCGGCGAGCGAGGTGTTGAGCTGCGCGAGGCGGTCATCGGTCCAGCCGGTGGTGCCGACGACGGCGTGCATGCCGTGGCGTACGCAGAAGTCGAGGTTGCCCATCACCGACGCGGGGGTGGTGAGCTCGACGACGACCTGGGCACCGGACTCCACGAGGGACTCCAGCTTGTCGCCGCGGCCGAGCGCCGCGACCAGTTCCATGTCGTCGGCGGCCTCGACGGCTCGGACCGCCTCCGAGCCGATACGGCCTTTGGCGCCGAGGACGGCCACGCGCAGCTTGCTCATCGCTAACTTCCCTTGCTTTTAGAAGACCGCTTCTAGGAAACCGCTTCGTGGAGACGGTCCGCCTGCTTGTCCTTGAGCGGGCCGATCACCGACAACGACGGGCGCCGGCCCAGTACGTCCGTGGCCACCGCGCGCACCTCGTCAGGGGTGACGGCGGATATCCGGGCGAGCATCTCGTCGACCGACATCTGCTCGCCCCAGCACAGCTCGCTCTTGCCGATACGGTTCATCAGCGCGCCGGTGTCCTCCAGTCCGAGGACCGTGGAGCCGGAGAGCTGGCCGATCGCACGGCCGATCTCGTCGTCCGACAGCCCGTCGGAGGCGACCCGGTCGAGCTCGTCGCGGCAGATCTTGAGCACATCGTGGACCTGGCTGGGCCGACAGCCCGCGTACACACCGAACAGGCCGGTGTCGGCGAAGCCCGAGGTGTACGAGTACACGCTGTAGGCGAGGCCGCGCTTCTCCCTGACCTCCTGGAAGAGGCGGGAGGACATACCGCCGCCGAGGGCCGTGTTCAGCACGCCGAGCGCCCACCGACGGTCGTCGGTGCGGGCGAGGCCGGGCATGCCGAGCACGACATGGGCCTGCTCCGTCTTGCGGTTCAGCAGGTCCACCTTGCCAGCGGTGCGCAGGGCGCGGCTGCCGTCGCGGGGCGCGGTGGGAACCGCGTCCGTACGGGACAGTGCACCGGCCTTCTCGAACGCGCGGCGGACCTGCCGTACGACCGTGGCGTGGTCGATGTTGCCCGCCGCTGCGACGACCAGGTGGGTCGGGTCGTAATGCTTCTTGTAGAAGCGCCGGATGCGGTCGGCGGTCAGGGCGTTCACGGTATCGACGGTGCCGAGGACCGGGCGGCCCAGCGGGGTGTCGCCGAACATGGTCTGCGCGAACAGATCATGGACGCAGTCGCCCGGGTCGTCCTCGGTCATCGCGATCTCTTCGAGGATGACGCCGCGCTCGGCTTCGACGTCCTCCTGGAGAATCAGCGAACCGGTGAGCATGTCGCACACCACGTCGATGGCGAGTGGCAGGTCCGTGTCGAGCACCCGTGCGTAGTAGCAGGTGTACTCCTTGGCCGTGAAGGCGTTCATCTCGCCGCCGACCGCGTCGATCGCCGCCGAGATGTCGAGGGCGGAGCGCTTGCGCGTGCCCTTGAACAGGAGGTGCTCGAGGTAGTGCGTGGCGCCGCCGAGCGATGGTGTCTCGTCACGGGAGCCCACGTTGGCCCAGATGCCGAAGGTGGCGGACCGTACGGACGGGAGGGTCTCCGTGACGACGCGCAGGCCGCCGGGGAGGGTGGTGCGCCGGACGGTGCCGATGCCGTTCTGGCCCTCGAGGAGTGCTGACATTACGTGTGGCCGGCACCGCGCTGGCGCTGTCGGTGC
>NZ_JBEXRZ010000286.1:0-7774 GCF_040613325.1 Streptomyces sp. NPDC006283
GACCTGCCATGTGTAACGGGTTACTGCCTGCAGCGTACTGCTGCTCATCAAGCACATCGGGAAGCTAGCAGATACCTGCTCTGACCTGCGAAGACAGCTGAGTTAGTTCGGTTAACAGGCCTGGAGTGCCACGACGGAACCCCCGCCGACCCGAACAGCTCCCACACCCCGGCCTCGCATCGGCTGGCCGCATAGAGCTCAACAAGAGAGAGACCGGGGCTGCCGCAGCATCGGCTAATGAGCCGGCGTCCCGGACAGCCCCCAGCCAGAGTGCTCTGACCAGGAGGGAACACGTCCAGCATGCACGACGACACCCGCTTCAACGCTGCTGGCTACGCCCCAGGCGGTGTGCCGGGGTGCCGTGAGGTGGTCTCAACTGTGCTATCTCCGGGTCGATACGACGCACACTCGGGAGCCCGCCAGGATGTTTGTCACCACTGTCGATGTCGTTGCCATCGGTCACACCGGCGGCGAACCGTACGCGCTGCGCAGCATGCTCGCCGAGTACGGGACCGATGTCCGCGTGTTGCCCGTCGGTGCCCCCAGCCACCTGGCGGAGGTGTTGAACGGCACGCTGAGCCGAGCTGAGCACCTGGTCTTCAGCTGTCATGGTGACCAACGAGGCATGCTCATGGATCCCCTCGCCCCAGAGATCGCGGCGCAGCAGCCTTTCAACGACGTACTCACCGCCGAGGTCGTGACTGAACTGGGGTGCAGTCCACCTCGGGAGGTGGTGCTCAGCACCGGTTGCATGACCGGAACCGATGCCCTGGCCCGCGCCTTCCTGAACGGTGGATGTTCTGCCTACATCGCACCGCAGGGATACCCAGAGGGAGCAGCGGCCCTGGCCTTCGCCTCGGCCTTCTACTATCAGGCGCTGGCCTGCGGCGCCTCCCGGCCCGACGCGGTTGCAGGCGCCCGAGGGCTGGGCAGAGACACTGAAATGTTCCGCCTGTGGGCCTGATCCGACCAGGAACTGATCACAGCCGTATGAGTCGTCACGTGCAGAAAGGCCGTGTGACATTCGGTCAGGTCTGATTGGTTTGCGCCATTTATCGGCAATGTTCCTTCAACGTCACTGGGGCCCGGTTACACAAGAAGGCTGGGGGCGCCTTGCCGCCCACACGGGAGGGTCGGGGTGGCAAGGGGGGAGGCAGTTGGTGACCATCAACGTGGCTGTGCTGCTCGCAGTCATCGTTTTCTTGCGGCTGCGACGGCGCACGCAGGCCCGCAGCCAGCCGTCGGCTGAGAAAGCCAAGAAGGCGCTGAGGACCGGCGTACAGCCGATGGCCTACTCTTCCCGCAGGAAGTCCCGCAGGTCAGCAGCTACGGCCGTCATCCCTTCGCCAGCCTCGATCACGGTCGTCACAGTGCAGCTCCAGTCGCCGGGGAAGAATCCGGACCGCAGGGTCCAGCCCAGATACACATGACCACCCGAGCCGAACGTCGCGGTCACGACCAGGTGGTTATTGGTCCACACCCGCTCGCCCTCCCAACCACGGAAGTCGCGCGCGAGGCCATCGAAGAACTCGCTCATGCTGTCCCAGACGGTCACGGTCACGGTCTCGAGCCGCGCACGCACACCGTCATTGATGGCCTCCACAGCGAAGGCAACCTCGCACTCCGCCCGCGACCAATCGAACAGCCGGACAGAGGCCACCGACCCCCCTGCCCCCTGAACGACAAGCTCGACCTGCCCTGGAACCACCTCGATCAGACTCACCCAGCGAAGGATACGGACGCCGCCAAGTCGTCGTCACCCCATTCCCAGGCGCTGGAGCCGCTGCAACTTCTCATCAACAATTGGGGCTTCATCAGCCACCCAGTGCTGCCAGCTCTCACCAGCAACCGGGCAGCCACCAGCGATATTGCCTGACTCGAACCCGGCATCACCGGTGAATGTCGCCTTCTGAAATGAGGTTCTGCCAAGCCGCGGTAAAGGCCCATCTCCTCGGCCGGTTTCCGCTGTGCGGGGCTCAGCTTGCTCTTGCTGGTCCCGGCGACGATCAGCACGTCCTTCCCCTTGTGACGCGTGGTGATGATGGCGACGGTCTGTCCCTCTTGTCCGCGCTTGGGCAGGATCTGGGAGATTTTGTGTGCCATGTCCTCCAGGCTCTGCATACAGGGCGCCAGCCCGAGGGGATCGGCCTCGGTGGCGGGGTTGGTGACGTAGCCGACGGGGTTGGGGGCGGGGTCCAGGCCGAGAGGGTCGGGGCTGACGTAGCGGCCGGCCTCGGGGTCGTAGTGGCGGAAGAAGTTGTAGTGCAGACCGGTCTCAGGGTCGGCGTACTGGCCGGGCAAGCGCAGCGGCGTGTGTGCCGTGGCGTCCCGGTTCCAGGCGGTGGCGCCCCACTGGGTGGCGCGGCTGTGCCAGGCGGTGGCGCCTGTGTGGTCGACGAGTTCGGTGGGTGTGCCGACGAGGTCGGTGACGATTGCGACCGAAGCGGGCGTCGACGGAATCCTGGTCGCCGCCGGGGGCTTGCGTCGTGCGGCGCTCGGCCTGGGCGATCGGACGGTGGCCGTCGTACTCCCAGGTCAAGGTGGTGCAGGTGGAGGAGTCGGTCTGTTCCGCCAGGCGGCTGCCGTCCCAGCTGAAGAGGGTCTCGGCAACGACGGTCCCGTCGGAGGCGTGCTGGCGCTTGGCTGTGCGGCGGCCCAGCGGGTCGTAGCGGTAGGTCCATCGGGTGCCGTCGGGTGCGGCAGTCCTGTTGTCGCCGGCCGGCCCGGGGGCACCCGTACGGGCTTACCTTCGCCGCCGGCTGGGGGACCCGTGACCCGCTGGACGTGATCTTGGTCTACCCATCGCTGGTCGCCGAGGTACACGCAGACGTCTCACTTGACGCTGCAGGACGGTGTTGCCCTCCCGTGCATCGGGGCGAGTCCGTGCGGACTTCACTCCTGCCGACACGCCTCGCTTCGGAGGAGGCAACGAGGCGAGCACTGGTTGACCGCGCTGAGTGCAGTGCTGTCCACGGCCAGCGCTGGCAGTATCCATCCCCAGCCCAGAAGGAGCACTGGGAGTCGCGGAGCGCTTACCGAATCGGTCTAATGGGGAGCTGCCGGGCGCCACCGCGTCTCCGAATGGTCAGCGTAGCCTCGACAGAGTTCACTCAGCCGGCTGCCCGCCAGCTTCTCAGCCGATCGGCAACGTCGTACACGGTCAGCCTCAGGGCCCGAATGTCGGTGATCAGGTCCCGCCATTCGCTGTACAGGCCCTCAATCGCCTCTCCGGACGCCCGGATGTACGCCGTCGCTACCGCATAGCCGAACACCTCGTTCCGGGCAGGCAAGGGCTGCACGAGCACGATCTGCTGCAGCAGAGCGGCCGCCCGCCAGTAAGCGTCGGGCGCTCCCACATCCAGGTGCGGCGTGTTCACCCGATGACGTGCCACCGCAGCGACCAGCGCCGAGTAGTCCGCCACCGCCAAATCCTTGCCGAGCAGCTCCTCCTGACGGTCCAGAAGCCAGCGGATATCGATGTGCAGGTCCAAGGTCAGGCCGCCCGGCTGCTGGAGTGCTGCTCCGACGTCGGCAGACCGCCGAAGTCACGGTCGAAGTTCTCCAGGAATCCCGGCCGCGCGAGAGCCTCGCGAAATTCCGTCGTGGCCCTGCCCAGCTTGACCTGGTTCTCTTGCTCTATGGCCAGCTCGGCCAAGTACGCGCGGACGCTCTGCCCGCGAGCCGCGGCGACGGCAGCGAACCGGTCCCGCGTCGCGGTGTCGACCTTTACGGTGGTATCAGCCATACCCCGAGTATGCACCAGCGACTACCCTCATGAATACCTTTGCAGTAAGCCTGCGCCAGCGTCTCGTCAGTAGTGGCGCAGCCGTATCGACCGAGGCCCTTCTCGATGCCCGGTCGAGAAGCGAGGGCTCGAAGCTTCCTTGCCTTGCCGGCCTGAAGGTCAGAGCAGTCGCGTCGGAGTCGACAGAGACGGCGGTCATGGCGCTGCCGTGGACGACGACGACGCCGCCACCGGCTTCAATAGCGCGCGAGACAGACGTCGCGCTCGAGGCAGGTGTGGCTTTCGCCTTTGCGGGACACCGCTTCCACCAGGCCAGCGCAGACGTGAACCCTCGGCGGGCGGGTGGACCTGCGCACCCTTTGAGGTGGTTTGCGATACTTTTCGGGACTTCCACTTCGCCCGTTCTGATGCGCGGAGCGGCGCCTTCGTCAAAGAGTGGGGAAATGGAGGCCCGGGGCTGGATCTACTGGCGCAGGACCGAGAGCCTGTCGTCCATCGGTGTCGACCTCATCCAGGATGGTGACCCCGGAGCCCAGACCGTCAAACGCGCCATGGAACCAGAACGCGTGCGCAAGAACGTCATACCGGCAGAAGACCCGCCCTTCCATATGGACCTGGCCGCCGGCACGGTCCACATTCGCCGCGCCGGCCACGACGGTCAAGAACAGGCGCCTCCGCCTTGACGCTCTGCGCCAACACCAGGTGCTGTCGTACCTGAGCGACAACCGGTTTCAGATCCCACATTCTGGCTCAACTTCCGTGAAGCTCAGCCGTGGTACCGATGTGCGGCCAGGTTCACGCCGAGGTGCCAGTGCACTCCCTTGTCAAGCGAGTCGCCGCTCCAGGCCGTCGAGGAGAGATTGGAGGCCGAACTCGAAAGTCTTGTCGGGAGAGGCGGCATAGTCGGTAGCCGCTGCGGTTTCAAGGCGGGCGCGCAGGCGCGGGTAGCGCATGGCGATCTCCTGGGCTTTGGTCATGGCGTCCTGGAAGTGCTGCTCGGCGGTGGTGCCGTCCCCGTTGAGTTTCCTGGTGAGGGAGGAGGTCGCGGCGGCGCCGGCGGCGTTGCCGAGGACGTAGGTGAAGACGGCTGCGACCGCCTGGTCGGCCTGCGTGCCGGTGAAACCGGCGGCCTCGTAGGCGGCGAGGTGATGGTCGTCGTGGCGGGCCTTGCCCTCGCCGTAGACGACGTGCGCAGCCAAGACCTGCACCAGCCAGGGGTGCCGGGTGAACATCCCGTACAGGTCGGCGGCCATGGCGGTGGCCGCGGTGCGCCAGTCGACCGCGTCCAGGTCCGGCAGTGGCAGCTCACCCCACACCTGGTCGGTGGCGAGCAGTACGAGCTTGTCCTTGTTCTTGACGTGCCAATACACGGCCGTGGCGGCGGAGTTGAGTCGCTTGCCCAGGGCGCGCATGTTCAGGCCCTCGAGACCTTCGGCGTCCAAGAGCTCGACAGCGGTGTGCACGATCTGGTTCCGGGTGAGCGTGTCGCGTGGCATGCCCTCACGCTACGCGGCCGCTTGCACAATGTTCAAGCAGGTACTTGCACAAAGTTCAAGTCGTGCCCTACGGTCTTCTGGACAGCTTGTTGAACTAAGTGCAAATCGAAACGGAAGGCCGTCATGAACATCCTCGCCGCCGTCATGCAACTGCTCGTCGCTGCCGCCTTCATCAGCATCCCGGTGGTCCGCCACCGCTTCGGTCCCGCCGCCAAAGCCGCGGCGGTGGCCGAGCTCCGCCGCCAGGGCGTCCGCCCGGAGGTCTTGGAGGAAAACAGGCTCCGGTTCGACGCGGGCGGCCACGAGACCGCGGCTCCGGTCACCGTCGCCGTGGTGATGACCGCAACGGCCACCCTGAACCTCGTCGGCGCCGATGTGGCCCAGCTGTTGACCTGGATCTTCTCCTCGCTCGTGGTGCTGATGAACGCGGGGATCGTCTACAGCAACCTCACTGCGGTGAAGTCCGTGGAGGCCGCCTTCCGCCGCAAAGGGGACCCGGAGCTGGCCCGGGTTGCCGTCGCACCCTTCCTCCGAGCCGCCGAGGAAGCCTTCCCCCGCTGGGTGCGCGCCCAGACCTACCTCCGCAACACGGTGGTCTTCGCCGGCTCCGCCATAGCCCTGGTCGCCGTCTCCCTCGCGTGAAAAGGAACTCTGACCCTGGCCAACAAGCCGACGGCGCATGGAACAGGACCTTCACGACCCCCTCGTCGTGCAGGCCCTGTTCCGGTTCGAGGTCGGCCGTTCGGCAACCACCCGGCGGGCACCGTGCATGAACGCCCCCTGAGCCGACATCTCTTGCGAACAGGGCACAACCATTTGGATGCCCTGCGGGTCACACCAAACAGGAGCAATCACCTGCAAGATTCACAAGGGGGAAAAATGAGACTCACTCGTTCTGCCCTGGCCGCCGTCGCACTGACGGCCCTGTCGGTCGGGGCCACGACCGCCCTGGCGTCGCCCGCCTCCGCCGCACCCAACACCACGCCGCAGAAAGTCTGCGGAAGCGGCTACAAGACCGTGAACTCGGCACCCATCGGCTCTCTGGGCACCGTGTACCTGACGTACAACTCCTCGAACGGCAAGAACTGCGTCACCACCATCCGCAACAACCCGGGCAACGCCAGGGCCATGTCCGCATGGATCTACGTGCCCGACACCAACGAGGGCGACGAGGACTACGGGCAGTACACGTCGTACGCAGGGCCGACCTACGTCTACGGCAGGGCCCACTGCGTCGACTGGGGCGGCAACATCGGCAGCGTGTACGTGCAGGTGCTCGGCTCCAACTGCGCCGCACTGAAGGAGCATCGGGTCACCTTCACCCGTTGACCCCCACTCCTGCCTGAAGGGCGCGAGCGGTTGGCTCGCCGGCTGTACCGCAACGACGGTCCTGGGCTCCCTCGCCCAGGACCGTTCGCCACCGGCACCGGAGCAACCAACGATCAAGGTCCGGCGTCATCCCAGGAGGTACCGGACCTTGATCATTCACACGGGGGAATCATGCAGGAGCAGGCACACGCCGAAGAGCAGACGGCGGCGCGGGTTCAGGAGCAGCCCAAGGAATCGGTGTTCTCCTCCACCCTCTCGCTGCTGCTCATCGGACCGGCGCTCCTGCTGCTGCGGTTCTGGGGCGAGTCCACCTGGGCCTACTGGACCGCGGCGGTCATCGGCCTGACCGGTGCCGTCGTCGCGGTCTTCGAGTTCGTCGCCGCGATCCGCTCGGCGCTGCGCCGCCGCCGCACGCTCCCCTCGGTCTGGGCCGCAGCCGTGCTGGCTGCGGGAGTGTTCGCGCTCGGGGTCAGGCTGAGCGCGAGCTGATGCCTGATGGAGAGGGGCTCGCGCGCGACTCCCTCATCCGATCTCATCCGGTTCGCCGCCCGCGGCTCCAAGGGCAATAGTTTACTTGTGTAACACCTGTTAATTTAGATGGGTGAGTGATACATCCATCCGATCCCGCACGCCCCGCACGCACCCTCTCCTCCTGGCCCCGGCCCTGCGCCTGGGACGTCCCTCCGACCAGTGGTTCAAGCCGGCGACAAGCGTCGTTGTCGCGGCAGCCGTGCCGAACCTGGTGCTTCTCGCGTTCGGGCGCCTCGACCTGGTCATGTACACCATGGCCGGATCGCTCTGCGCCCTGTACGGCCACAGCCTCCCGTACGCCCGCCGCGCCGGGACCGTCGCGCGGGTCGTGCTCGGTATGACGGCGGGGCTGGGCGTGGCCCTGGTCGTCGCGTCGCTCACCGACTCGGTCGCCGCGCTCGTCGCGGTCGGAGCTCTGCTCGCGGGCGTCCAGAAGGCGCTCTGCGATGCCGGCCGGATCGGGCCGCCCGGCAACGTGATCTTCACCTTCGTCGCCACCGCCGCGCTGTTCGTGCCGCAGCGGCTCGCCGACGTCCCCGGCCACCTCGCCCTCGCCCTGGGCGCCGGTGCCGTCTCCTGGCTCGTCACCGTCGGACCCGTTCTGCTGCGGCGCGAAGGCCCTTCCGTGGCTGGTACGACGGCCGTCCTGGACGCGACTACCGTGTGCAGGACC
>NZ_JBEXRZ010000287.1:0-7695 GCF_040613325.1 Streptomyces sp. NPDC006283
ACGAAGAAGCCGACGAGGTCGTCGAGGGCGTCGTCGGTGCGGCCGGCGATGGGGCTGCCGACGGGGATGTCGGTGCCGGCGCCGTGCCGGGTCAGCAGGGCGGCGAACGCGGCCTGCAGCACCATGAACAGGCTGGCCCGGCCGTCGGTGGCGAGGGCGGCGAGCCGCTGGTGCAGGGCGGGGTCGACGGTGAAGGGCACGGTGTCGCCGCGGTGGGTGGCGACGGCGGGCCGGGGCCGGTCGCAGGGCAGCTGCAGTTCCTCGGGGAGGTGGTCGAGCGCGGCGGCCCAGTGCGCCAGCTGGCGGGCGTGCCGGCTGGTGGGGTCGTCCTCGTCGCCGAGGAGGTCGCGCTGCCACAGGGCGTAGTCGGCGTACTGGACGGGCAGCGGCGCGAAGTCGGGGGCGCGGCCCGCGGCGCGGGCGGCGTACGCCTCGCCGAGGTCGCGGGCGAGCGGCGGCCAGGACCAGCCGTCGCCGGCGATGTGGTGCATCAGCAGCAGCAGGACGTGTTCGTCGTCGCCGAGGCGGAACAAGGTGGCGCGCAGCGGCAGTTCGCGGGCGAGGTCGAAGCCGCGGCGGGCGGCGCGGGTGAGGTCCGCGTCGAGGGTGTCGGCGTCGGTGTCGGCGGTCTCGAAGTGGGGTGCGGTGTCGTGGAGGATGTGCTGGCGCGGGACGCCGTCGTGTTCGGGGTAGACGGTGCGCAGTGCTTCGTGGCGGGCGGTGACGTCGGCGAGTGCGGCGCGCAGGGCGCCCTCGTCGAGGGGGCCGGTCAGCCGCAGGCTCATCGGGATGTTGTAGGTGGCGCTGGGGCCTTCCATGCGGTGCAGGAACCACAGCCGGTACTGCGCGAAGGACAGCGGTATCTCGTCGGTCCGGGTGCGGGCGGTGAGCGCGGGGCGGGCTTCCTGGGCGCCGTCGACGCGTTCGGCGAGCGCGGCGACGGTCGGGGCCTGGAACAGGTCGCGGACGGCGAGTTCGGCGCCCAGGACGGTGCGGATGCGGCTCAGCAGCCGGGTCGCGAGCAGCGAGTGGCCGCCGAGGTCGAAGAAGCTGCGGTCGACGCCGACCGCGGGCAGGCCCAGCACCTCGGCGAACAGGGTGGACAGGATCTCCTCGCGGCGGGTGCGCGGGGCTTGTCCTGCGGCCTCGTCGCCGAGGTCGGGGGCGGGCAGCGCGTCGCGGTCGAGTTTGCCGTTGGCGGTCAGCGGCAGCGTGTCGAGCAGGACGTAGGCGGCGGGCGCCATGTGGGCGGGCAGGCGCCCCGCGACGAGGTCGCGCAGTTCGCCGACGAGCCGGCCGTCGTGGCGGCGGTGGGCGGGGTCGTTGGCGAGGGTCCGGTCGCCGCCGTGCGGCAGGTAGGCGGTGCCGTCGCCGGCGTACGCGTCGAACGTGTCGTCGTCCTCGCCCCAGGTGCAGACGGCGCCGAGGGCGTACACGCTGTGCGGGTCGAGACTGCCGGCGGGTGCGGGTGCGTCGAGGAGGGCGCAGGCGTCGGCGAGCGCACCGCGCTCGAGTGCCCGGCGTGCGCGGATCTCGTGCACGAGGCGGGCGTTGGGTATGCCGGTGATGCGCACGGGGCGGGGGCCGGCGACGACGCGGGCGAGTTCGTCGAGGGTGTCGAGGTCGCTGCCCCAGTGCAGGGTCTCGGTCGGCGGGTCGGTGGGTTCGCCGCCGCGGCGCAGGGTGACGTCGTAGCGGTGGCGGCTCATCTCGTTGTGGTGGGCGCCGGTGCGCAGGGTGATGTCGGCGCAGGTCAGGTGCGGGTCGCGGGCGACGAGGCCGGGGAAGAAGTCCGGGTCGAGCAGGAGTTCCTTCTCGGTGGTGAGGGACTGCTCGACGGCGCGGCGTACGGCGGCGGGGTCGGCGAAGGCGCCGGCGCGGCGCAGTTCGACGGCGGTGCGGAAGGCGGTGAGGGTGCGCAGGTTGCGGATGTCGCCGAGGAAGATCGTGCCGCCGGGGGCGAGGAGTTCGGCGGCCCGGTGCAGGACGTCGGCGAGGTAGCGGGCGTCGGGGAAGTACTGGACGACGGAGTTGAGGACGATCGTGTCGAAGTGTCCCTTGGGCAGGTCGTCGGTCTCGTGGGCCGCCCGGGCGCGGACGGTGACCTTGTCGGCCAGGTCGGGCCGGGCCTGGAGGTGGTTCGTGAGCTGGGCGACGACGCTGTGGGAGAGGTCGGTGCCCCAGTACTCGTCGACGTGCGGTGCGACCTGGGACAGGATCAGGCCGGTGCCGCAGCCGATCTCCAGGACGCGTGCGGGGCGCAGGGCCAGGACACGTTCGACGGTGGCGGCGCGCCATTCGCGCATCTCCTGCAGGCCGATCTCCTCGGCGGTGTAGCTGCTGTTCCAGCCGGAGAAGTCCTCGCCGAAGGCGCGGCCGGGTTCGGCCTCGTACAGCGATTCGTAGGTCTGCTGCCACATGTCGACCTGGTCGGTGCCCTCCGCTCCGTCGCCCGGGCCGCTGTCGGCGGTGGTGTCGCGTACGACGTAGGCGACGAGCTGTTTGTCGCCGGCGGTGTCCTCGCGGGCGATGACGGCGCCGGCGGCGACGGCGGGGTGGGCGGTGAGGGCGGCCTCGATCTCGCCGGGTTCGACGCGGAAGCCGCGGATCTTGACCTGCTGGTCGGCGCGGCCGGCGAAGTGCAGCTGCCCGCCGGTGTCCAGGCGTGCCAGGTCGCCGGTGCGGTACATGCGGGTGCCGGTCTCGCCGAACAGCAGGGCGTACGGGTCGGGTACGAAGCGCTCGGCGGTCAGCGCGGGGCGGCCCAGGTAGCCGCGGGCGAGGCCGGCGCCGGAGACGTACATCTCGCCGGTGACGCCGGGCGGCACGGGCCGCAGCCGCTCGTCGAGGACGTAGACGCGGGCGTGGGCGACGGGCCGGCCGATGGGCAGGGCCGTGCCGTCGGTGGCGGGGGCGCTCATGGTGGCGCACACGGTGGTCTCGGTGAGCCCGTAGGCGTTGACCATGCGGCGGCCGGGTGCGAAGCGGGCGATCTGGTCGGGGGCGGTGGCGTCGCCGGCGACGATCAGGTCGGTTCCGGGCGGCAGGGCGCCGTCGGGCAGGGCGGGCAGGGCGCTGGGCGGCAGGGCGATCAGGGTGATGTGGCGGTCGTGGACGAGCCTGGCCAGCGACGGGCCGGGCAGCAGGTCGTCGGCGTCGGCCAGGACGAGTCCGGCGCCGGTCAGCAGCGCGGAGGTGAGCTCCCACAGGGCGGCGTCGAAGCTGATGGACGCGAAGTTCAGGACGCGGCTGTGGGTGCCGAGGCCGAAGGCGGCGGCCTGGGCGGGCAGTGTCGCGGCGGCCGCGCGGTGCGCGACGACGACCCCCTTGGGCAGGCCGGTGGAGCCGGAGGTGTAGATGACGTAGGCGGCGTGTGCGGGCAGCAGCGGCGCGCTGCGGTCGGCGTCGGTGAGGTCGCTGTCGTCGTGGGCGGACAGGTCCGCGGGCAGGGCGGTGAGGACGAGCGCGGGCGCCGCGTCGGAGTGCATGTGGGCGATGCGGTCGGCCGGGTAGTCGGGGTCGACGGGCAGGTAGGCGGCGCCGGACTTCCACACCGCGAGCAGGGCGGTGATCAGGTCGAGGGAGCGCGGCAGCTGGAGGGCGACGACCTGTTCGGGGCCTGCGCCGTGGGTGACGAGGTGGCGGGCGAGGCGGTTGGCGCGGGCGTTCAGCTGGGCGTAGGTGAGTGACCGGTTCCCCATGACCAGTGCGGTGGCCTCGGGGGTGCGGGCGGCCTGCGCCTCGAACAGGGCGGTGAGGGTGTGCTCGCCGGGCGGGGGCGCGTCGGTGGTGTTGAGGGTGACCAGCAGGCGGTGGCGTTCGGCGCCGTCGAGCAGGTCGATGGAGCCGATGGTGCGCTCGGGTTCTTCGGTGACGGCGTCCAGCAGGCGCACCAGGCGGGCGCCGAGGGCTTCGACGGTGGCGCGGTCGAAGAGTTCGGTGCTGTATTCCCAGTCGCCGCGGATGCCGGTGCGGGTGCCGTCGGCGGCGTGTTCCTCGATGACGGCGAGGCCGAGGTCGAACTTGGCGAAGCCGACGCGGACCGGTTCGGGCGCGACGGCCAGGCCCGGCAGGGCGAGGTCGGCGGCGGGCATGGACTGCAGGGCCAGGACGACCTGGAAGAGCGGGTTGCGGGCCAGGGTGCGCTCCGGGTTGACCTCTTCGACGAGCTTTTCGAAGGGCAGGTCCTGGTGCGTGTAGGCGGCGAGGTCGAACTGCCGTACCCGCTGCAGCAGTTCGCGGAAGGTGGGGTCGCCGGAGGTGTCGGTGCGCAGGACGAGGGTGTTGACGAAGAAGCCGACGAGGTCGTCGAGGGCGTCGTCGGTGCGGCCGGCGATGGGGCTGCCGACGGGGATGTCGGTGCCGGCGCCGTGCCGGGTCAGCAGGGCGGCGAACGCGGCCTGCAGCACCATGAACAGGCTGCTGTCGCATGCCTTGGCCAGCGCGGTGAGCCGCTCGTGCAGGTCGGCGTCGATCCGGAAGGGCACGGTGGCGCCCTGGTGGCTCGAGGCGGCGGGCCGGGGCCGGTCGCAGGGCAGGTCCAGGTGTGCGGGCGCGCCGCTCAGCGCCTGGCGCCAGTGGGTGAGCTGGGCGCCGTGCAGGCTGGTGGGGTCGTCGGCGTCGCCGAGGAGGTTCTGCTGCCACAGGGTGTAGTCGGCGTACTGGACGGGCAGCGGCGCGAAGTGGGGGGCGCGGCCCGCGGTGCGGGCGGTGTAGGCGGTGGCCAGGTCGCGGGTCAGGGGCGCCAGTGACCAGCCGTCGCCGGCGATGTGGTGCAGCAGGAGCAGCAGGACGTGTTCGTCGTCGCCGAGGCGGAACAAGGTGGTGCGCAGCGGCAGTTCGCGGGTGAGGTCGTAGGGCTGGGCGGCGGCCTCTTCGAGCAGGCCGGCGAGCCGCTGCTCGTCGGTGGGGACGGTGTCGAGGCCGGGGACCGCGTCGGTGGGGGCGAGGATGTGCTGGTAGGGCTCGCCCGCGTGGCTGGGGTAGAGGGTGCGCAGCGTTTCGTGGCGGGCGGTGACGTCGGCGAGCGCGGCCTGCAGGGCGGCGGTGTCGAGGGTGCCGGTCAGCCGCAGCGCGAGGGGGATGTTGTAGGTGCTGTTGGGTCCGTCGAGGCGGCCGAGGAACCACAGGCGGCGCTGGGCGTGCGACAGCGGGAGCCGGTCGGGCCGGGGGGCAGGGGTGAGCGCGGGGCGGGCTCCGGCGGCCTGGCCGAGGCGTGCGCCGAGGCCGGCGACGGTGGGCGCCTCGAACAGGTCGCGCAGGGAGATTTCGACGCCCAGGACGGTGCGGATGCGGGAGATGAGGCGGGTGGCGAGCAGCGAGTGGCCGCCGAGGTCGAAGAAGTTGTCGTCGATGCCGACCTGCGGCAGCTTCAGCACGGCGGCGAACAGGGTGGCGAGGATCTCCTCGCGCGGGGAGCGCGGGGTGCGCTGCACCGCGGCGGCGGCCTGCGGTGCGGGCAGGGCGGCCCGGTCGAGTTTGCCGTTGGCGGTCAGCGGCAGCGCGTCCAGGGTCACGATCGCGGCGGGCACCATGAAGTCGGGCAGGGTGCGGGCGAGTTCGCCGCGTACCGCTGCCGCGTCCAGGCTCTGCCGGGCGGCGGGGACGGTGTAGGCGACGAGGCGTTTGTCGCCGGGCCGGTCCTCGCGGACGACGACGGCGGCGTGGGCGACGGCGGGCAGGGCGGTGAGGGCGGCCTCGATCTCGCCGGGTTCGATGCGGAAGCCGCGGATCTTGACCTGGTGGTCGGCGCGGCCGGCGTAGTCCAGGTGCCCGTCGGTGTTCCAGCGCCCGAGGTCGCCGGTGCGGTACATGCGGGCGCCGGGCTCGGGGGCGTAGGGGTCGGCGACGAAGCGTTCGGCGGTGAGCTTGGGCCGGTGCAGGTAGCCGCGGGAGACGCCGGCGCCCGCCAGGTACAGCTCGCCCACCGTGCCGGGCGCCACCGGGCGCAGTGCGCTGTCCAGGACGTACACGCGGGCGCCGGTGACGGGGCGGCCGATGGGGGCGGGCTCGTTCCAGGCGGCGGGGTCGGCGGGCAGGGCGGTGCCGGTCATCACATGGGTCTCTGCGGGCCCGTAGTGGTTGTGCAGCCGGCGGCCGGGCACGGCGGCGGTGAACTCGCGCACGGTGCGGGTGGGGGCGAGGGCCTCGCCGGCCTGGGCGATGTGGCGCAGCTCGGGCAGGGTGCGGCCCTGCTCGGCCGCGGCCTCGGCGACGGCTTCGATGACGAGGTTCGGTGCGTACAGCTCGGCGATGTGCTGCGTCTGAAGCCAGTCGGTGAGCTGTTCGGCGCTGCGGCGGACCTCTTCGGAGGGGACGACGAGGGTCTTGCCGTGCAGCAGGGCGGAGAGGATCTCCTGGGCGGCGACGTCGAAGCCGATGGTGGTGAACTGGGCGACGCGGGTGCCCGCGCCGCCGGGTATCTCGCGCTGGTGCCAGGCGAGCAGGTTGACCAGGGCCTGGCCGGGCATGACGACGGCCTTGGGGGTGCCGGTGGAGCCGGAGGTGTAGATGACGTACGCCGGGTGGGCGGGCAGCAGCGGTGTGGTGCGCTCGGCGTCGGTCAGGTCGGCGCCGTCGTAGGCGGACAGGTCCTGGCCGGTCTCCTGGGCGGTGAGGACCACGGCGGGGCGGGCGTCGGCCATCATGAACGCGATGCGTTCGGCCGGGTAGGCGGTGTCCACCGGCAGGTAGGCGGCGCCGGTCTTCAGGACGGCCAGGAGTGCGACGTACAGCTCCGGGCCGCGCGGCAGGCGCAGGGCGACGACCTGTTCGGGGCCCGCGCCCTGCTCGACGAGGCGGCGGGCGAGCCGGTTGGCGCGCAGGTTGAGCTCGGCGTAGGTCAGTGAGGTGTCGCCCACGACGAGGGCGGTGGCCTCGGGGGTGCGGGCGGCCTGCGCCTCGAACAGGGCGGGCAGGGTGGCGGGCTGCTCGGCGTCGCCGGTCTGGTTGAACTCGTGCAGGACCTGGCGGCGTTCGGTGTCCAGGAGCAGGTCGAGGCGGCCGACGGGCAGGCCCGGGCCGTGTGCGGCGATGTCGGCCAGCAGCGCGTCGAGCCGGCTCAGCAGCCGTCGGGCGCCGGCCTCGTCGAGGACGTCGCCGCGGTGGTCGAGGCGGAAGCGGATGCTCGGGCCGGGGATGGCGAGCAGGCTCAGCGGGTAGTGGGTGGCGTCGCCCACCTCGAAGCCGGCCAGGCGCATGCCGCGTGCTTCGGCGGTCAGAACGGCCGGGTCGAGCGGATAGTTCTCGAACACGACGACGGTGTCGAAGAGTTCGCCGGTTCCTGCGGCGGACTGGACCTCGGTCAGGGACAGGTGGCGGTGCTCGATGAGCGCGGCCTGTTCCTGCTGGACGCGGCCGAGGAGTTCGGCGAGGGTCTCGAAGGGCCGGATGCGGGCACGGACCGGCAGGGTGTTGATGAACATGCCGATGGTCGACTCGATACCGGGGATCTCCGGCGGCCGGTGGGCGACGGTCGCGCCGAACACGACGTCGTCGCGGCCCAGTTCACGGCCGAGGAGCAGCGCCCAGGCGCCCTGCACCAGGGTGTTGAGGGTCAGGCCCGCCGCGCGGGCGTGCGCGGTGAGTCGCGCGGTCGTCGCCTCGTCGGTCTCGTGCCAGATCTGTCCGGGCAGGGCGGCCGCGCCGGCGCCGCCGCGGCCCGCTCCGGCGCCCGCGAGCAGGCTCGGGCCCTCC
>NZ_JBEXRZ010000288.1:0-7653 GCF_040613325.1 Streptomyces sp. NPDC006283
GGCTCGCTCCGCTCGCCGCGCGCGGCCCCGGCCACCAGCGCCGGGCCCCGACGCTCCTGTCTCCGCCCCGCTCCGGGCCCCGGCTCCGCCGGCCGCGCGGCTAGAGCGAGCACACCTAATCCCAGGCCTCAACCGCATCGCGGCTGGGCCGCCACCTCACTAGCCCGTACCCTTCAAGCAGGCTCGATCGGGCATGAGTGGCAGCCTCGGGACACCGGTGCCGCGGCTCGCCCTCGCTGCTAATTAAGAGCTGCGATCAGGATCGCTACAGTACGGGCGTGCAGGTGGGCACCCGGTCGGGCTGTACACTCCGCGTCCAGCCAGGAAGGCCGGATGCGACTCGTAGCAGCCTGCCCATCAAAGGGCTCTCCACGACTCCGTCGGCCGGCCTTCCGGGGCGCCCCATGACTGCTGATTAAGAGTGGCGACTCGATCGCTCGTACGGACTTTCCGGTGGGTGTCCCTGCTGTCTGATAATCGTTGCACGTATAGCCGGGAAGGCTGGATGCGACTCTCACTAGCCTGCCCATCAGGGGGCTCCGAACGACTCCGTCGGCCAACCTTCCGGTCACCCTCCATAACTGATTAAGAGCTGCGATCTGATCGCTCGTACGGACTTGCTTCAAGGGTGGCCCGGCACTTTTGTTCGTGTGCGACCTGGAGAGGCGAGATGACACAACGGCCGCCACAGGTATGGGCTGGGATCGACGTAGGGAAAGGGCATCACTGGATCACCGTGGTCGACGCCGACGGCGACCCGCTGTGGAACCGCAAGGTGGTCAATTCCGAATCCGACATCCTGACCGCACTCGGTGAGGTCATGGATGCGGCGGACCAAGTGACCTGGGCTCTCGACCTCGTTGACGGGCCAGCAGCCTTGCTGCTGGGGACCCTGGCCAACCATGGCCAGAATCCTCGGTACGTCACCGGTTCGAAGTTCGCTGCGTTCAAGGTGAGCTTCAGCGGCCAGGGCAAGTCCGACTTGAAGGACTCCTACATCATCGCGGAGTTCGCTCGCTGTCTCCGGCGGCAGACAGTCCCTGTGCCGGCACCTCGCAGGATCACCAAAGAACTCACGCTGATCCTGGCCCACCGCAACGGCCTCTCAGCCGAACGCACCAGGACCATCAACCGTATGAGAGCCCTGCTCACCAGCATCTTCCCAGAGCTGGAGCGGTCATTCGAGTTCGCGCGCTCCGACGGTCCGCTGGTCCTGCTTTCCGGATACCAGACACCAGCAGCCATCCGACGGATGGGTGAGAGCAGGCTAACGGCCTGGCTCGCCAAGCGCGGCGTGAGGAAGGCAGCAGCCATCGCGGAGAAGGCGGTGACAGCTGCCAAGGCGCAGGACTCGGCGGCCACCGGAGAGGATCTGGCGGCCGAGCTGGTAGCCGAACTCGCCCAGAAGATCACGCGGATGAACACCCGCCTGAAGGAACTGGAAAGCAACATCAGGGAGCTCCTCTCCCAGCACCCTCAGGCGCCGATCGTCCTTTCCATGCCCGGATTCGGCGAGCTCCTCGCAGCGGAACTTCTCGCGGCGATCGGTGATATTTCCCGGTTCCCGAGTGCTGGGCGGCTCGCTGTCGCATCAGGAATGGCCCCTGTCTCCAGGGACTCTGGAGCAAATACGGGGAACCGCCGGCGCCCCACCCAGTACAGTCGCCCCCTGCAACGGGCATTCTTCATGTCAAGCCAGTCCGCGTGCCTGACTGCGGGGACGTGGGAGAAGGAGATGTATTTACGAAAGTACAAGGGCTACACGCACGACAAGGGCCGCCACAAGAAGGCCGTCATCGCCGTCGCCCGCCAACGAGTCTCCATCCTGTGGGCGATGCTCCGGGACGGCAGACTCTATGAGCGCGAGTACAACCCCCGCGAGAAGTCAGCCGGAGAGACTCAGGCGGCTTGACTAAACCTATTAAGAGTCGTTCGTGGCACCAGCGCACCCCACGGGCCCCGGTCTGCGCGGGAGCTCATGCGGCTCGGGCGTATCGAGAGGTCACCGTGCGGTGGGCTCGCATCACCAACACCAACGAGTGAGGAACCGGCGGGTGTTGACACAGAGGGCTCTGGACGCTGCCGCTCTGACCTGAGGCATCAAGGCCCGGATGATCGAAGGCATCGGTCCAGCGCCGGACAGCGGCAACACCCGCCTATGGTGATGGCGGTCAGGAAGGCGCCGGAGGTTGCTCGATCTGGCACTAGGCATTGCAAGCCCGGTTTGCGGAAGGCATCCGTCCGGCACCCACGCGACCGCCACCACCATGAGCACCAGGACCGTGCGCACTGTCTAAAGCGAGGCGTTCGCCACCCGGCAGCCACTAGACGTCACGATCCGGCACTCGAACATCCCGAGAAGCAACCGCTGCCCCGGAACGTCCCTAACTACGGATTAGGCAGCCACCATGGGGCGAGCCTCGAAGATCGGGGCCCACATCGGGCCTTAACGGGCAGGTCCACAGACTGCCCGATTTCGCTGACCAGCGTAGGGGCCCCGATCTCTCGCCCCATGGCAGCTCCCGCCCAAAGCCGCTCCACCGACCTCGTAGGCGCGTGTCGGGGTGTAGCCCATCACCGCTCCCAGGGCAGCGTCTCGATTGCTGCAGTGTCGCCGCTGGCGAGGAGCCCAAACAGTCGCAAGACCTCCTCGCGGCCGACCGCGCGTAGCTGGCCGAGGGGCACTGAGTCGTCCTCGGCGTTCTCCCGGAGCAGCAGGCCACTGGCAAGCGCGCTGAGAGACCAGCCAGATTCATGGGACAACGACACATCCGGATGCTCGTCGTCCGCGCCAGCCAGACCATCCAAGACCCGCCGCATGGTCTCCGAGTCGGGTTCATCAACCGTCCCGCCCATGACGTCGTACATGAAGTAGCCCATAGGGCCAATTACCTCATGTGGCGATGCCTACAACAGGTCCGCCCCGTGCCCCATCCGTGCCCGATCAGACGGAGAGGATCGGGGAACCACGGGGAACCAGAGTGAGACACCAGCTCAGCGGCAGGTCAGCAGCGCCGCAGCTCAGCGGCCATCCGCATACGGCGTCTTCCAAACTCGTGATTTAGACAGGGAATAGGCATGACTGTGCTGCCCTCGCTGGCTACGGTGTCCCCGTGCTGCAAGACAACGATTGCCAGGCCGCTTGGCTGGAATCGAAACGACTGCTCGTCAGTCCTGAACGCCACATCGACACGTTGCGGTGCCTCCTCGCCGAGGACGACGACGCGCTTCTGATGCATGACTACGACCTGGTCAGTGATCCGCAGACAGTTGCCCTCGTGCGAGCGCAGCAGCGTGCAGGAGGGCAACGCTGCCGCAGACTGAAGCGATTGGCGGCACGTCGACGCTCCGCGAAGCGACCTCACCGTCTGACATCAACGACGGTGAACGATGGCGGACGGAAGAGGTCGCAGGCGGAGCGAGGAGCCGCCACCGAACCCTGTCTTGAAGGGCCGCGCCGCAGGCTGATCGAACTCCTAAAGCGGTGGCTTCCTGACAACCAGCGGCCGCGGCCAGCTAACGCCGACCACGAGTGCGCTGCCGTCCTCGGTGAGGAAGAGCAGGGTGAACCGTGTCCGATTGCCAGGATCGATCAGCGCTGAGCGCACAGGCCGTCCATATTCCCTGATGAGCTGCACTGCTCGCTCCAGGCCAGGAGGTTCGTATCCGCGCATCCGCATGCGCTGAAGTCGGCGACTGAAGACTCCGGCATGCGCACCAGTGGGTTGTACCCGCTCCTCCACCGAGTAGGGGGCGCCGCTGCGGAGGGCAGCCAGAGCTATCACGGACGCCTCGTCATCACCGATCAACAGCGATTCCAGCGCATGCCGTTCCATGGTCACCCCGTTTGGATCGCATGCGGTACAGCAGTCGGGTACCGCAACCCTAGTAGCCACCCCCGCACGGTAGCGTCCCTCCGGGCCCACCCAGCGGCCGGTATGACCCCGCTGACCGATCCTGCCAGAGCTACGGATCAGATGTTCCCCGTGCCACAACCGCGCCAGAACGTGCGGGGAGTCACGGGGAACTGCGGTAGCGGACAGTGCGCGCAGCCCGCGTCTGTCGAAGTCGGCATGCCGCAGGTCAGGCCCCAACTCGCCCCACCTCGCTTCTAAAGCGGTGTTCAGCATCGTGCCCGATCCGTGCCCGACAGGTCGGTAAACCGCGGTCAACAGCGGGTGCCAGGAAGAGCCCATGGTTTCGCCCTGGTACCCGTCGCCGCTGTTCAGGCTGCCAACAGCCGCCGGAAGCGCGGTGATTCCCAAGCTCAGAGCTCGGGTTCGATCCCCGTCACCAGCTCCAGAGAGAAACCCCAGGTCAGCGGCCTGGGGTTTGTTTGTTGTCTAGTCCAATTTGGGGCTGTCGGGGCCCTGCCCTCTGCGTGCCCTAAGTCGGACGCGCCGGGGATGGTCATCCCGAAGCCGTGGGTCAGGCCAGCTTCTTGAGCATTTCGGCTGCGGCGGGTCCGGCGGAGGCGGGGTTCTGACCGGTGACCAGGTTGCGGTCGACGACCAGGTTCGGGGCCCACGGCTCGCCCTCCTGGTAATCCGCGCCGATCTCGATCAAGCGGTCCTGGAGCAGCCACTTGGCGCCTGCCGCCAGACCGCTCTGGATCTCCTCGGCGTTGCTGAAGCCGGTCAGCCGGTAGCCGGAGAAGGCATTGCCGCCGTCGGACCGGGTGGCGGCCAGCAACGCGGCCGGGGCGTGGCAGACCACACCGAGCGGCTTACCCGAGGCGAGCGCGTTGACGAGGAGCTTGCCGGAGGTGGCGTCGACGGCCAGGTCCTCCATCGGGCCGTGGCCACCGGGGTAGAAGACCGCGGCGTACTCGTCGAGGTCGACGTCCTGCAGCCTGATGGGGTGCTCTATCTCGCTGATCGAGGCGATGGTATCCGCGATCTTCTTCGCGCCCTCCTCGCCGCCGTTGAACTGCGGCGCCAGGCTGCCCTGGTCCAGGGGCGGCACGACGCCGCCCGGCGTGGCCACGACGATCTCGTGGCCGGCGGCCGTGAACGCCTCGTAAGGGGCAACGAGCTCCTCGGCCCAGAAGCCGGTCGGATGCTTGCTGCCGTCCGCCAGCGTCCAGTGGTCGGCGCCGGTCATCACGAAAAGAATCTTCGACATGGTGCAGTCTCCTCGAGTCGGGGTTAGCTGGGTCGTCATTCGGTGCCGGCCAAGGCAGCGAGGATCAGGTCGCTGACAGCCTTGGTGGACACCGGGTTCTGTCCCGTGATCAGGCGGCCGTCGCGCATGGCGTGCGGCGTCATCGGGATGGTGGAGCGCACATACTTGGCGCCCTTCGCGCGCAGTTCGTCCTCCAGGAGGAACGGCACCCTGCTCTTCACACCGGCCAGTCGTTCCTCGACCGTCGCGAAGCCGGTGACGGTGCGGTTTCTTACCAGGGGGTTTCCGTCAGTGTCGCGGAGGTTGATGAGGGCGCAGGCGCCGTGGCATACCGAGGAGACGATGCCGCCGTCGGCGTAGATGGCCTGGGCCATTCGCTGCAGGTCGGTGCTGTCGGGGAAGTCCCACATGGTGCCGTGACCACCCGTGAAGAAGATCGTGGAGTAGTCGTCCGGATCTGTGCTGGCAACGGAAGGGGTCGCTTTCAGGGCGTCCATGAAGGCCGGGTCGTCGAGATAACCGCGAACCGTCCGGTCAACGAACAAGCGACCGAGGCTACGGGGGTCGAGCGGCACTACTCCGCCCGCCGGGCTCACCACGTCCACCGTGTGACCGGCCTTCACCGCCTTGTCGTAGAAATGGACGAGCTCGGCCAGCCACAGTCCGGTCTGGTGCTTGCTCGCCCCGTAGGTGGCCTGATTGGTCACGACCGCAAGAATCTTTTTCTGTCTCACTTTCCCTCGTCTCCTGGGCGGCCCGTGGTTTCGAAGCTAAAGCTGTTGATGTATCGGCGCCAATGAAGAGCCCGATACCGGGTATCGAAGAACCGATGCCTGGTCCGGGGACGTACGGCACCCGGCCGGCATGCCTACCTCGTAGGCTCGAAGCCGTGAGCGATCACGACATTCATTGGTCCGGTCCGCTGGACCTGAATCTGCTGCGCACCTTCCTCGCGGTGCACCGCCTGGGCTCCTTCACCGCCGCGGCGCGTCAGCTGAGCCTGTCGCAGTCCACCGTCACCACGCACATCCGGGCACTGGAGAGGCGCCTGGGCCGCGAGCTGTTCGAACGCCGGGCGCAAGGCGTCACTCCGCTGCCCCATGCGGACGAACTCGCCGCCCGACTGTCGGCGCCCCTCGACCAGTTGGCCGTCGTCACCGGCGAGGAACCGAGCAGCACCGTGGGGCCGGTCCATTTGGCGGGACCCGCGGAGTTCCTGGGCACTCTCGGCCTCACGGTGCTGGCCCAGCTGGTCGCGCAGGGCGTCCGGCTTCGGATGGCCACAGGGCTGACCGAATCGCTTCTCGAAGAACTGCGGGCCGGGCGCCACGACCTCGTCGTCGCCACCCGGCGGCCCCGTGGCCGGAAGCTGCACGCCGAACTCCTCGGCGACGAGGAGTTCGTCCTGGTCGCCGCACCTGTATGGACAGAACAGCTCAAGGGGCAGGAGCTGCCCACTGCCCTGGAGAGCCTTCCGCTGATCGCCTACGCCGAGGATCTGCCCATCGCCCGCCGCTACTGGCGCCACGTCTTCGACCGCCGCCTACACGCCCAGGCCGCCATCACAGTCCCCGACCTGCGCAGCGTCCTCACCGCCGTCACCGTCGGCGCCGGCTGGAGCGTCCTGCCCAGCTATCTGTGCCGCACCGAACTCACCTCCGGCGTCCTCCGTCTGCTGCACCAGCCGGAGGACCCGCCGATCAACACCTCCTACCTCGTCCAGCGCCCGGGCAGCTCCACCAACCCACACGTGACACTCGTCCGCGAGCACCTGCTGGCCGCCGCGAAAACCTGGTGAGCCGACCCAGCGCCGGGGCCTGACTGGATGCCGATGTGCGATGCCGAACTGCCCGCCCGGAACGCCGTCCGTCTCTGTGTCCGTCTCATTCAGCGCCGTTCACGGCTGTTCAGACGAGGTCGAAGCCCGTAACCGCTCCAGCGAATGCCGCCCATGAACGCAGGTTAACGGCCCTGTACGCGGCCCAGCGAAACACCACCACAGTTGGAAGGCGTGTTGGATCGGCACAGGGGGCTTGCGCGTCTGTCAGGCAGGGCTGCGACGTGTGGCGTGCCCGAGCCGTGCCCGATGGGGCGGGGAGTCAACGGCGGGCGTCGATCCAGGCATCCAGGTATGGATCCAGCACCAGGTTGCGCAGGTCAGAGGCTAGATCGGGCCGTCGAAGCGCGGTGATTCCCAAGCTCATGGCCCGTCCGGGCGAAGGTAAGTTGTGCCCAGTGTCAACAACTCCGCACCCGTGCCCCGAGTGCGCCCAGACGATGAAGGCCGGCGGCCTGGTCCTGTCCGGCCGGGAGGACGATGGCGCGCGAACCTGCCCCACGCTGTGGCGGTGCCCCGCTCGACACGTCTGGTGGAGGTGGGCGGACCGTCCGGACGACCCGCTGGAGCTCTGTCCGCACCCTCAGCTCTTCCGGTCCTGACATCTACGACTGACATCAACGAGGGCGCACAGCCGCATCCGCGAGCGACCCAGCACGGCGGCCGGACGCCCCGGCGTGCCTTTGGCACAG
>NZ_JBEXRZ010000289.1:0-7639 GCF_040613325.1 Streptomyces sp. NPDC006283
GGACGCGTTCTCGTCGAGGGCACGAGGATCGCCGCGGACGCACCCGCCGACGCGCCCGTCCGCGACCTGTCCGGGCACTGGGTCGTCCCCGGCTTCGTCTCAGCCGGGCCGTTGGCCGGCCCGGCCAGTGCCTCCCTGCTCTCGACAAGCGCCATCGGTAGCGCTTCGGTCGACCCGTAGGCGCTGAACACGCGTGCCTCACCGGGCAGTACGGCGCGCAGCGCGCTCATCAGTCCAGGGCTCACCGGAGCGCCACCGGAGACGACCATGCGCAGTGACGGCACCCGGGCATCGGCCTCTGCCAGATGGGCCGAGAGCGGGCCTAGCAGCGCGGGGGAGGCGAACATGGCGTTCACATCGAAGCGTTGGATCGCGTCGGTCAGCAGCGCGGGATCGGCGGCGCCGACCCGGCCCATGTTCATCTTCGGCACCACCACTGTGCGGCCCGCCGCGAGGTCGAACACACCCATCAGCGGCAGGGTGAGAAGGGTGGTGGTCATGTCGGCGGTGAAGTGACCGCTCTCGACGCCGTGCGCCATTCCCTGCAGCATGCCGACGGTGATCTCGACCGGCTTGGCCGGGCCGGTACTGCCGGTGGTGTAGCCGATCAGCGCGAGATCGTCCGGTCCGGACTCCAGCGGAGGAAGGTGCGGCAGGCCTGTACCGAGGGCGGCCAGCTCCTCGAGTCCGGTGCCGTTCTTCTGGCGCACCTTGATCACGCTCTGCACTCCGGCGAAGGCCTGCGGGCGCAGCCGCCGGAGGATGTGCGCGGACGGTACGCCGATGAAGGCCTGGACACTCACCTGGTGGATGCAGTCCAGCATGCGGCTCAGTCCCATGCCGGGATCGACGACCACCGGAACCGCGCCGATGTGCATCAACGCGAAGACCAGGGTGAGCAGGTCGGCCCCAGGAGTCACCAGCAGGGCCGTACGGGTACCGCGGCCGATGCCGTGCCCCTTGAGACCGGCGGCGCACATGGCGACCTTGGCGGCGAGCTCGGCGTAGTCGACCGACGCGTAGCCCAGCCGACCGGCCGACTCTAGTCGGCCGGTCGGATGAATGACGGCTGCCTTGTCGGGCGTACGGACGGCGTGCCAGGCGAGAAGTTCGGCCAGGAACGCGCCCCGGCGCAGTCCGGTCGTGATGCCGGGCATCACCGCGCGGCTCCCTCGGCGTCGCCGGTCAGGTCGTAGAGCGAGGCTGCCGAGCTCAGACCCGCGCCGACGGCGAGGAAGAGGAGCCGATCATGGCCCGCGAGCCTGCCCGCGTCCTGTGCCTGTCGGAAGCCGTAGGCCAGGGCTGACGTGTGCGGGTCGCCCTTGACGCCTTGGACGGTGACGGCGGCATCGGTTGCCAGGCCCAGGCGCTTGGCAAGGCGGGACGCGAAGTTGGGCGACGGCTGTGAGGTGATGAGCAGCGTGCGGTCGAGGGCGGCCGCCGGCGCCGCGGCGCCGGCCGTGCCGTACTCGGCTGCCAGAGCGCCGTGCACCGAGTCGACGGCCAGATCGAGCATCCGCTCCAGTACGCCGCCGTCGCGGTCGACAGCGATGGTGTTCCGGCCCTCGGAGCCGGCCTCGTTCAGCGGTATGTATCCGTTGACGCCGTGCGAGCCCGGCAGCGACCGGTGGTACACCCGGTCGAAACCCCGGGCGTCGTCGCTGCGCTCCAGCAGCAGTGCCGCGCCTGTGCTCGCGTACGGGAACTCGGCGGTGCCTGCCCTGGTCGGGTCCATCGAGGGGTGCGTGTCGGCCGAGACCACCAGCACACGACGGGCACTGCCGACTGCCAGCAGCGAACCGCCGGCCTGGACGGCGTTGAGCACACCGCAGGCGCCGTTCATCAGGTCGAACGAGAACGCAGCCTGCCTGTCGATGTCATGCAGGTAGTCCAGGTTGATGCCGATGCGCTTCTGGATGAGTGCGGCGACGGAAGGCTCGGAGATGTTGGAGTCGCGGTAGACGCCGACGTTGATCAAAACGTCGATGTCCGCGGGCGAGAGCCCGGCCTGCTGGAGGCAGGCGCTGCCAGCCGATGCCGCGTACCCGATCGCGCTGCCGTCGTCGTCGGCCGGGCTGAGTGCGGTGGAGGTGATGACGGTAGCCATGTTATACCTCCAGGGAGGAGACGGTCGTGGACAGGAAACCGGTCACCACACCCGAGGCGGCAGGCACCAGGAGAATCTTGGATCCCTTGGGTATTCGGCGTTCGGCGAGCGCCTGGTGCAGTACCAAGTAGTGGGATGTGGTCGCGGTGTTGGCGAATTTCTCGACGACCGACAGCGACTGTGGCATCGGTGTGTCGAAGATTCTCTCTCCCACGTTGTTCATGAAGTCGATGAACCGGCTGCCGACTTGGTGCTGGACGACGAAGTCGTATCCCTCGTCGGCGAATCGACGACCGTCGTCGGCCAGATTGGCGCGGTGAAAGGTCGGCCACAGCGAGAGGCGGTCCTCGGCGTGCATCATTTGATTGTTCGTGTACATCGCCAGGTCGCCGGTGTCGTCGCTGGGCATGCCCAGACACAGGTGTGAGTACTCCGAGCAGGTCATCAGCTCGATGTCGTGGATGACGTCTGCGTCGTCGGTGGCGCGGTCGACGAGCACGGCGACGGCCGAGTCGCCGACGGAGAGGGACGCGAACTGAGGGTCCCGGCTGTCTTCCATCTCGCGCGCGGCGGTGAAGGCGATCGGGGTGATGTGCTCCCCGCTGAGCACCAGGCCGTTGCGCACCTCACCGGAGCGGATCATCCGGTCCAGCAGATAGACGCCGGTCATCATCCCCGCGCAGGCGTTGGAGACGTCGAAGTGAATGGCGCTGGTCGCGCCGAGCTCCTGGGAGATGCGATGGGCGAACGACGGCTCGAACTGCTGGCGTCGGCCGTCTGTCGTGCGGCTGATGGAACAGGAGATGACGACGTCGATCTCGTCCGGAGCGTAACGCGAGCGGTCCAGGCAGTCGCGCGCTGCCGAGACTGCCATCGTGAGGCAGTCCTCGGGGATGTCGGCGGTGTCGTCCGCGACGCGGCGCTCGGCCATTCCGGTGATCTTGAAGAGGTCGAATTCCGGTGTTTTCTCCATGCGAGTGAGGAGTTCCGGAGTAGTCATGACCGCCGAGGGGAGATATGCCCCGATGGACTCTAAGCGACTGTTGTGCACAAACCTCTCCTGATGGTCTCTCGTTCATGCGGCGCACCGGCGCGGTGGAAAGTGAATAGACGTCAGGCGACCTCTATCCGTGCTGTGTCATTTTCGGGGACGGCCTTAATAATTCGGCTTCTTTGCCGATCCGGCCTGGTCCCGCTTCGGGGAATCCCGGACATCGGGGTGCGCTGCCCGATGACGTTAGCGCACCGCTCGGGCAGGTCTCACGCTGCGAGCCTGTGATGATCACCACTCGTCGCTCATGGGGGATTGCCGTGCGTGATGGCCGGAAATTGGCGGCCGAATATGGCGGGGAGGTAGCGGCGTGCATGCTGATCTGGCGCTGCCTCGGAAAGCGGAAGCGCCATGTTGTTTCGATCCGTCGTACTTGAATCACGGAGGATCTGCGCTGTTCGACTCGCCGTGCCCCGAGGGTGTCGGCAAGAGAGAAAGGCGCACGAGGCTCCCGATTGTGCACAATCGGCCGGACGCTCCGGACCGATTTCCGATCGCGCGATTCGTCTTGCCTGTCTGCCTCGGGCGAGCCCGGCCCGAGTCGACAAGGCCCGGCACGAGACTGAACGCCGCGGGATCCCTCGGGATGAGGCTGCTGTCGCGGCGTTGGCCGACCCGATTCTCGCCAAAGTGGAGGGCGAGACCAAGGTGGCCGCGATGCCCGCCTGCGGCGCGGCACCGGGCGCTGGGACTGGGCACTCGCACACCGGCCGGCGTAGCGAGTGCCACCAGAAGAATCGCTGTTCCTGGCCATGAAGGCCGTGAGATGTGCGGTCCATTTTGCGATTCGCGCGTGAATGTCCCATGATCATGACTGCGCGTCAGTTTCCGGCGCGCGTCGGCGTGGGGTTCCCCCGTACACCGGTCGATCGATCCCGCAGGCGGCGAGCTCATGATCTCGCCATGCCGCGGTGACTCCCGCTCCGTTCCGTTCACCTAGGCAAAGGCCGCATGTCCGCCCATCAGCTATCGGACCTCATACGTTTCGTCCGTCACAACTCACCCTTCTACCAAGGCCTTTACGCCTCCCTGCCGCCGGACGCCGACCGCCTCACCGATCTCCCGGTCGTGGATCAGCAGGAGTTCTGGTCGGCCAACACCCTGCACGACAACCGCGTCCTGACCGGCCCTCTCAGCGAGGCGACCGTCTATAAGACCGGCGGCACCACCGGCGCCCCCAAGTTCTCCGTCTACACACGCGACGAATGGCGCACCTTCGTGACCGCCTTCGGCCAGGGCCTGTTGGACACGGGGCTGCGCCCGGGGCACCGCGTCGCCGACCTCTTCTACGCGGGCGAGCTCTATGCCAGCTTCCTGTTCATCCTCGACTCGCTCGTCCACGCCCCGGTCGATAACGTCCGGCTGCCCATCGGCGGCGCCGCGCCGCTGGAGTCGACGGTCCCCATCCTGCAGGACTTCGCCGCCGAGGTCGTGGCCGGCACGCCCACCACCCTGTGCCGGCTGGCCGAGCACCTGATCTCCTCCGGCGTCCGGCTCGACGCCGTGGAGCTGGTCCTGTTCGGCGGCGAGGCGCTCTTCGCAGACCAGCGGCGCCTGCTGGCCGCCGCATTCCCCAACTCCAAGGTTCGCTCTGTCGGTTACGCCAGCGTCGACGCCGGCCTACTCGGCCGCCCCGTGCCTGGCTCCGACCCCCGCGTGCACCGCGCCTTCACCCCGCAATCCGTCGTCGAGATCCTCGACGACGCCACTGACGAGCCCGTCACCGAACCCGGACGGCCCGGACGGGTCGTGGTGACCAGCCTGTTCCGCCGACTCATGCCCGTCATCCGCTACCCCGCGGGCGACCGCGCCGAGTGGACCGACACCCGGTCCCGGCATTTCCGCATCCTCGGCCGCGCCGAGGAAGGCGTACGTGTGGGGCCCGTGTCCCTGTACTCCCAGGACGCGCAGGACGCCGTGGCCGCGGCGGACACCGCCGGCCGCGTCTTCGCCATGCAGCTGGTCGTCCGCCGCTGGGACGGCCGCGACGGTCTGGTGCTGCGGCTGGCCACCGCTCCGGGCGACGACGAACCGGCTGGCCTGGAGCCGCTCGCCAAGGGGGTCGTCACGGAACTGGAGACGGCCCGGCCGCTGTATCCGGACAGCGTGCGTGCCGGTTTCGTTCACCCCCTGTCCGTGGAATGGGCGCGCCACCGCGACCTGTCCGTCAACCCGCGCTCGGGCAAGCTCGTCCGCGTCCTCGACGAGAGGCCGACTGCATGAGCGCCACTCCCGTCACGCGCGCCGACGAGGGCCGTCGCCTGCCGCTCGTCCTGCGTAACCGCGCCTTCGGTGCTGTCTGGCTGGGCCAGATCCTGACCCAGGCCGCGGTCCGCATGTTCCAGGTCGGCGTCTCCTGGTGGCTGGTCGCCTACGCCGTCGGCGACGGGAGCGGACTGGCTTCCGGGCTGTTCATGGCCGTCAGCTCGCTGCCCGCCGTGGCCCTGGCTCCCGTCGTGGCCCGCGCCGTCGCCCGGATCGCCCACCGCTCCGTCCTGCGGGCGGCTGCCGCGCTGGCGGGCGCCGCCGCTGCCGCGCTGGCCGTCTGGGCCTGGACGAGCGACCTGCCGCTGGCGGCCGCCTACGGCTCGACCCTCGCCCTGGCCGCGTGCCAGGCCTTCTTCGACCCCTGCCTGACCACGTCGGTGCCCGAACTCGTTGACGACGAAGATATCGAGACGGCCACGGGATTCGAGCTGTCCACCCAGTCCCTGGCCGGCCTCGGCGGGGCCCTGCTGGGCGCCCTGATCGTTGACCGGTTCGGCGTGGCCGGGCTCGCCGCCGGGTGCGCGGCCGCCTACCTCGCGGCCGCGCTGCTCATCGCCGGTGTGCGCTTCCGTACCGCAGCCGCGCGCGGTGACGAGGACGGCGGCCCCGCCGGTGAGGCGGCAGCACCCCGGAAGCGTACGCTCCGCAGCATCCTCCGGGAACTGCCGTACGTCCGCCGGATCCTGGTCTGCTTCGCCGCGGCCAACCTCTTCACCACCGCCGTCTTCGTTGTCATTCCGCTCTACACCCGGAATGTGCTGGGTGACGGCGGCGGCACCGTGGCCCTGCTGGAGGCGTCCCTGGGCGTCGGCACGCTCATCGGCTCCTTCACCGGCGCCCGGGTGCCGGGCCGGCATACCGTCACCGGCTCGAACTGCCTGGGTCTGATGGCCCTCGTCCTGGCCCTCCCGGGCCTGGTCGCGCAGCGGCTGGTCATCTCCTGCTGCCTCGCCGTGGCCGGCTGGTGCGTGGGGGTCATCGGGGTCCGCTTCGTGGCCCTGTTTCAGCGGCTGGTACCCACTGCCGACAAGCCCGGTTTCTTCGCCGTGATGCAGGCGGTGCTGGGGGCCACGTTCCCGGTGGCCTCGCTGCTGTTCGGACTCGCCGGGGACCACCTCTCGGCGCAGACACTGTGTCTGGTGCAGGCCGCCGGCCTGGTGCCCGCCACCTGCGCGCTCGCCCTGCTGGGTGCCCGTACCCCCGAGTCGGCCGCGGACCGGCCGACCGCCGAGGCCGCGACCGTGCCTGCCGGCCGTACTCACGAGCCTGGAGGCGAGCGGTGAACGCACGGATCGCCCCGGCTGCCGACGCGGACATCGCCGACCTGCGCCAGCTCTACTACGCCGTCTACGGGCCCCATTACCCCGCCGCGCTCGGCACCGACACCGCCGAGATGGCCCGGCTCATCCAGGACCCGCACTCCTTCTGGCTCGTCGCCCGCTGCCCCGACACCGGAGCGCTGGCCGCGTCGGCGGCCATCCACGGCGAGCCGGGCAGCCGGATCGGGCGCCTGGAAGGCCTCGCTGTGCACCCGGACCACAGGTCCGGGGGACTGGCCGTCACGCTGACCGAGGCGCTGTGCGCCGGGATGCTGGACACCGGGCGGCTGGACTCCGTGTACGCCACGGTCCGCACTGTCAGTGCCGGCCCGCAGCGCGTCGTCGCGCGCAACGGCTTCCGCCCGCTGGGCATCCTGCCCAACGCGGTCGATCTCAGCAGCCGAGAGAGCCTCGCCCTTTACGCGCGTTACTCCGCCGGTGTGCTGGACCGCCGCATCCCCGTTCCCGAGGCGCTGCCCGCCCCACTGCTCCCGCTTCTGCGGACAGTTGAGAGCTGCCTGGGCGTCAGCTACCAAGGCACCCGTGCCACCGTCCCGCTCCCGACGGCCGCGCACCGGCCGGTAGAGCAGCTGGAGATGATCGAGGCCCCGGCCTTCGTCCGCCGCCGCCTCCGCGAGCGCTTCCCCGACGCGGGCGGCTGGTACTACCCGCTGCACACACCCAACGTGCTGCTCACCCCCGACGACGGGCGGTTCGAGGTCTACGCGTACCTCAACCGCACCGGACGGTACTGCTCGCTGCTGACCGCCCACCCCTGCCCCGCCGCTGCCGCCGCCTATCTCGAACCCATCACCCAGGCCCTGATCCGGGCCGGCGCGGGCTATGTGGAGGCCCTAGTGCCGCTGGCGCACCAGGGAGCCCTCTCGGCCTTCC
>NZ_JBEXRZ010000290.1:0-7574 GCF_040613325.1 Streptomyces sp. NPDC006283
GGTCGATGCCGTGCCGGATGATGGTGTGGGTCTGGCCGCCGCAGACCTCCATCAGCGCCCATGGTCGGGTCACCGCGGCGCGGATCTCGTCGAGCAGCCGGGCCGCCAGGTCCGGGTCGTGGAATTCGTCGATGTACTTCACCGCTGCACCTCCCCGGCGACGCCGTCCTGCGCCGGCCGTTCCGCTTCCTCCATGTGGGCGGCCGCTTCCCACGGGTCGCCGAACTCCTCCTGGAGCATGCCGAGGTTCTCGAACAACTCCAGCGTTCTGCGGGCCGATTCCTCGTCC
This sequence comes from Streptomyces sp. NPDC006283, assembly GCF_040613325.1. Taxonomy (NCBI): domain Bacteria; kingdom Bacillati; phylum Actinomycetota; class Actinomycetes; order Kitasatosporales; family Streptomycetaceae; genus Streptomyces; species Streptomyces sp. NPDC006283. The sequence goes on from NZ_JBEXRZ010000290.1 coordinate 290, forward strand.
AGTCGTTGGAGGGCGAAGCCGACATGGACGATGGCGTACTCACCGACCTGCAGGTCCGGCAGGTATTCCAGGCACACCTCCTTGACCACTCCGCCGAAGTCGACGGTGGCCATGCGGGTACCGTCCCGGTCCTCGACGCCCAGCACTCTGCCGGGTACCGCAAGGCACATACGTGTCTCCTTAACGTTGGGCTGGTGGGCCTGCGCCCGTGATCAGGCCTCCGCGGCGGCGTGGGCGGCCACGACGAGCTGGCCGACGGCCAGCCCTCCGTCATTCGGTGGGATCCGCTGATGGCGCAGGACCGTGAAGCCGTCCTGGCGCAGACCGCGGGCGCAGAGGGAGGAGAGCAGGACGTTGGCGAACACCCCGCCGGTCAGTGCGACGGTCTCCGTCCCGGTCTCCTCACGCGCCGCGGCGCACACCGTGCGGACGAGCCGCGCCACCGCCTGATGGAAGCGCGCCGCGACGGCCGGCGCGGGGACGCCGTACCGCAGGTCCTCGACGACTGCACCGAGCAGGGGCCCTGGGTCGCACGCGATCGGGGACGCGGCCGACCGGACCAGCCGGAACGCGTACCGGGCGTCCTCCTCGGTCTCCCCGCCCAGGGCGGTGGCCTCGAGTTCGATCGCGGCCTGCGCCTCGTAGCCGGCGCGATGGCAGACTCCGGCCAGCGACGAGACCGCATCGAACAGGCGGCCCATGCTCGAGGTGGGCACACAGTTCAGGTCGCGCTCCAACTGCTGCCCGAGCAGGCGGAGTTCCTCGGCCGGGCAGGCCGCCGCGCACGGCAGGTCACCACTCCAGGCGATACCCGCCGCCCGCAGGTGCGCCAGCGCCATGCGGTACGGGCGGCGCACGGCCGCGTCGCCGCCGGGCAGCGCGACGTACGCGAGGTGCGCGAACCGGGAGTACTCCGCGTAGTCGGCGATCAGGAACTCGCCGCCCCACACTGCGCCGTCGTCACCGTGTCCGGTGCCGTCGAAGGCGACTCCGATCACCGGGCGGCTGCCGTCGAGGCCGTGCTCGGCCATGGCGGCCGCGACATGGGCATGGTGGTGCTGGACCCGTTCGACCGGGCGCCCGCCGGCGTTCCGGCGCGCCCACTGGGCGGACCGGTAGGCCGGGTGCCGGTCGGCGACCAGCACCCGGGGCCGCACTCCTGTGATCGACTCCAACTGCTCTTCTGCGCGTTCGAACGCCAGCTGCGTCGCGAGGTCGTCCATGTCCCCGATGTGGGCCGAGAGCCAGGCTTTGCGGCCCTCGCCGAGGCAGAAGGTGTTCTTGAGGTCACCGCCGACGGCAAGGGCGGGGGCCACCGGCACGGGCAGGGCGAGGGGCAGCGGGGCGTGTCCGCGGGAGCGGCGCAGCATCAGCGGCTCGCCGTCGCAGACGCGCATCACCGAGTCGTCGCACGGCACATGGATGGGGCGGTCGTGGAGCAGCCAGGCGTCCGCGAGGCCGGCCAGCCGCGTCAGTGCTTCCTTGTCGTCGGTGACGATGGGTTCGCCGGCGATGTTGCCGCTGGTCATGACCAACAGCCTGGGCGCTTCCTGCCCTTGTGTGCCGGTCCCGAGGAGCAGATGGTGCACGGGCGTGTAGGGGAGCATGACGCCGAGGTCGGGACTGCCGGGCGCGACCCCTTCGCAGGGGAGGCCGGTGCCCGCGGACGGCCGGGCACCGGGACGGCGCCGCATCAGGACGATGGGGCGGGAACTCGCGGAGAGCAGGTCTCTTTCCTCGGGACCGCATCGAACGAGGCGCTCCACGACGGCAAGGTCTTTGGCCATCAGGGCGAACGGCTTGTCTCCACGGGCCTTGCGCCGCCGCAGCTCGGCCACCGCCGCGGCGTTCGTCGCGTCGCAGGCCAGGTGGTAGCCCCCGAGCCCCTTGACGGCGACGATCGCGCCGCTGTCCAGCAGCCGGCGCGCTTCGGTGATCGGATCCGTGTCCGCAGGCACGCCCGAGGACGTTCCGGCGCCGTCGCTCCCGGCGACGATCAGCCGCATCCGGGGGCCGCAGGCGGGGCAGGCGACCGGCTGGGCATGGAATCGGCGGTCGGCCGGATCGTGGTACTCCCGTGCGCAGTCGGGGCACATCGGAAACCCGGCCATGGTGGTGTGTTCGCGGTCGTAGGGCAGCCCGGTGACGATGGTGAAACGCGGCCCGCAGTGTGTGCACGTGATGAACGGATGGCGGTACCGCCGGTCCGCCGGGTCGAAGAGCTCCGCAAGACAGTCGGCGCAGGTGGCCGTGTCCGGTGAGACCAACGTGCGTACGGGACCCCCCGCGCGGGAGGGGACGATGGTGAAGCCGCTTCCCCCGGTGGCGGGCACCTCGGTGGCGTCCACCGATTCGACCAGCGCGAGAGGCGGGGCTTCGGGAGCGATACGGGCGCAGAACCGCGCGACGGCGGCCGGTTCCCCTTCGACCTCGACGACCACACCGTCGACCGTGTTGGTCACATGACCCGAGAGCCGCAGTCCCGTGGCCAGCGTGTACAGGTAGGGCCGGAAGCCCACACCCTGCACCACGCCCCGCACGACGACCCTGCTGCGCTGCACGGCCTGCGCGAGGGCCGCACCGGACTGCGTCGTGATCACGCGCGGGCCTGGGCCATCACCGGAGCGTGGACGGCGCTTCCCTGGGCCGCCGCCAGGGCCCGGTCGAGGAGAGCGCCCGCGCCCACTGTGCTGCGTACGGACGTGAGGACCACCTCGACACCGGGGTTGACCTGCTGCACATTGCTGCGGAAGGTGGCCTCGTCGAACGCGGCGGGCTCCGCCATGTCGGTCTTGGTGACGACGACCAGCTGCGCGAGTCCGAAGGCGGTGGGGTACTTGAGCGGCTTGTCCTCCCCCTCGGTCACGGAGGCGAGGACGACCCGGAGCGACTCGCCGAGGTCGTAGGAGGCGGGGCAGACGAGATTGCCGACGTTCTCGACGAACAGCAGCCGGGTGTCCTCTGGCAGCCAGTTGTGCAGATGCCCGGCGAGCATGTCGGCTTCCAGGTGGCACAGTCCGTCGGTGAGGATCTGCTTGACGGGGGCGCCGGAGCGGGAGAGACGTTCCGCGTCGTTCTCGGTGGCCAGGTCGGCGGTGAGCGCGGCGACGGGGACGCCGCGTTCCTGTGCCAGCAGCAGCTCGCGCTCGAGCAGGGCGGTCTTGCCGCTGCCGGGACTGGAGAGCAGATTGACGACCGTGGTGCCGCGTGCGGCCAGCTCGGTCCGCAGAATCCGTGCCGCCGCCTCGTTCTTCGCCAGGACGGCCCGCTGGAGGTCAACTACTCGGCACATGGTCGGCTCTCCTCGAGGATCGGTTCGCGGATGGTTGCGGGCGTGTCGTCGGTGTCGGCTCCGCTGTCGGCGTCGGCGTCGGCGTCGGCGTCGGCCCACCGCACCTCGGAGATCCGCAGCTCCCGGCCCGAGACGAGATCGGCGGCGGCGTCGCCGCACGCGGGGCAGATCAACTGCGGTGGCACTCCGACGTTCCACACGTCCGCGCACGCCCCGCAGCGTGCGGTGCCCGGGACGGACCGGGTGATGAGTTCGGCGCCTTCGAGGACCGTGCCGGCGCAGGCGAGTTCGAAGCAGAAGGCCAGCGCGTCGGGGACGACCCCGGCCAGCTCCCCCACCTCGAGTCGGACGCTCTCGACGCCCACGGCCCCACCGGAGCGTGCGGCGTGCTCGACCTGCTCGACGACGGCGAGCGCGACGGACATCTCGTGCATCGGTCTCCGTCCTTGCCCGGGGGTGTCTCCGGCGCCCATTACAGGGCGGAGCCGCGGCACCCGGGCGTCCGGCACGCCGGAATCACACCGTTGCGTACGCCGTTCGGTTCACCCGGGCCGCCCCGCCGGCCCGGGTGCACGCCGGGCGTCACATCTTGCGGATGCGCAAGTAGCGCCTGAGGTCGGGCAGGACGCCCCTGACGATGGCGGCGACCGCCGTGGCGGCGGTGGCGGCGGCAGCGCCGCCGATGATGGTCTTCTTCATGGGGTTCTCCGTACTTCTGCTGCGACGGCTTGTCATGTGGCGGCTTGTCATGCGGCGGCCTTTCATACGACGGCTTCCTTCCGGACCAGGTCGGTCACCATCCGCACCGCTGCCGGCACCGCGGCGTCCACCTGCGGGCTGAGCCCGATGGCTTCGTCGATGACGGCGGGTTCGCAGCCGACCACCAGCGTGCGGCGCGGGGGCGCTGCGCCGGTTCCCGCGCACAGCGTGCCGAGCAGTGCCAGGACGGCGTCGGGCGACATCCGGTGCCCGTCGAGCGGGACGTCTTGCGCAACCGGCCGGTCACCGGGCGCGCCCGCCTCGACCTCGATCAGATACAGCGTTCCCGGTTCGCCCCCGCGCGCGCTCGCGTCGACGATCACGAGGGTGTCGTAGCCGTCGAGGAGCTGATAGGCGAGGTGGACGCCGCGGATCCCGATGTCGGCCACTTCGACGTCGGACGGCAGTTCCTCCTGGGTCAGCCTTCTGGCGACCTCGACGCCGAAGCCGTCGTCACCGAGGAAGATGTTGCCGACCCCGGCGACCAGGGTGCGGGGACCGGGCGGTGCGGGACTGGTCACGCGTCCTCCAGGACTTCGACCTCGTCGGGCTGGAAGTAGAGAAACCGCCCCTGTTCGCGGCGGATGTCCGCGCCGGGGTCGTCGTCGACGGTGACAGCGATGTGCACCCCTCCGTCGACGTCGTGCAGCACGGCTTCGACGAGTGCGCTGCGGCCGTGCAGAAACAGGTCCTGGGCGTCGGTGTGGCGCAGGCCCGGCCGCAGCGTCACCCTGCTGCCCGCGCGTACCGTCCGGCCGTCGACCAGGACGTGGTCGCGGTCCGGATCGACGCTCGCGTCGCCGCCCGGGTCCCACCAGGGGGTGTCGGGCCGGAACACGGCCTGTTCGTCGGGTTCCTGCTGTCCGGTCACCTCCCGCAGGCTGCGCACCGCTCCGTGCAGGCGCTCAAGGACCTCCGGCGGCATGGTGTCGGCGAGGTCGATCACGGCCGCCGCGCGGGCGTCCGTACCTCTCGCCTCGCGCTTCTCCTCGTCGGTGAGTGCCGCCGTGCGCAGGGCGAGGATCTCGTCGATCTCGGTGGCGTCGTACAGGGCCCCCGGGCTCTCGGGCGCGATGGCCGGATGGTCCTCGAGGATGATCGGCGAGGAGAGCACCAGGTCGCGGGTGCCCGGTTCACCGGCGAGCACGGGCCATGTGTGCAGATTGCGGCAGGCCGCGACAGCACCTCGCGCCCATTCGGGCGGGTCGGTCATGGAGAGGAAGGCGCCGGCGCCCAGACGCAGCAGCACATGGCTGGCGACCAGGGAGTAGGGCAGGGCGGCGTCGCGGTCGCCGCCGCTGTCGGGCATCCAGGAGCTCGTGTTCTCCACGACCACGCAGAGCCGCTCGACGCGGTACGGGCCGTCCAGCTCCGTGGTGGACAGGCGTACGGCGCCGTTGATCTCCTCGCGGCGGCGTACGAGCCGTCCGACAACCCGGCCTGCGGCGTCGGTGACCGGCTCGGTGTCCTCCGCCGCCGGACGCGTGAAGGGGAAGGCGACGCCGTCGCCGGTCAGCTCCGCAACCGGCACGGTCAGTTCGACCCTCTCCTCCTGGCCTTCGTCCCAGGGCACCAGGACCCGGTCGTCCAGGTGCAGTTCGCGCACCGTCTCGAACGTCCCGTCGGGTCTGGCCTCCTGGACGACGCGCCGCTGGGTGTGCAGGAAGCGGACCTCGAGCGCGAGCGTCGCACCCCGCTTGGGTTCCATGAGGCATTCGGTGTGCTGGAAGTCGTGCTCCTCGCCCGCCGCGCTCCAGGCCGGAGGGACGAGGACCCCGAACTGCCAGCGCAGCTTGTTCTTGGCCGCCGACGCCCGGTACGGGTAGAGCACATAGCCCTCGAAGAGCACCGCGTCGGCGACCTGCCGGGCGACGGCGAGCCGGGCCTGGGTGTCGGGGGTGAACGTGGTGGTCACGGTCATGGCGTCCGCTCCCCCGCCGCTTCGAGGAGCGTCTCGACGGTCGCCTCCCACGAGGGCAGCGCGCGCCGCGACCGATAGGCGAGCAGCGCGTCCATGGCGTCCCGGGGGAGCCGGATCCAGCCGCAGCCGGGGAAGTGCTGGTCGACCATGTCCTGCCAGGTCTTCACGGGCATCCGATGGGCGATCTCCTTGTCCCAGGGGACGGGCTCGACATGGAAGCCGCCGGGGCCGGTGAAGGCGGTACCGGAGAACAGCATGAGCAGTGGCACCTCCCCGTCTTTCAGGGACCGGAAGTAGCGGGATGCCGCGACGTCCGTGTCGTAGGTGCAGGGCACGACCAGGTCCGTCTCGATCTCCCCGGTGAAGCCGGGGACCATCACGGAGGCCTGGGCGAACTGCACCGGGTTGAGGCTGCTGCCCCAACGGGAGCGCTCGCCGAACAGGTCGCTCAGGGCCTCGGCCTCCGCGTTGTCGTATCCACGCCGGGCGGGTTCGACGCGGATCTGGCAGCGCAGTGCGAGGGCGTGGACCCGTACGCCCTCGGAGGCGGTGATCCGCAGGCGGAACACAAGGGTCGGACCCGCGGCGTACGGGTCGGCGCGCACGCCGGTGCAGCTGAAGGAGAACTCGGTCATGGCCGGCTCCCCTGCACGTCGCGGGCCGTGGCGCGGACATGGGCGAAGAACGCGTCGAGGTCGGCCCGGGCCTCCGCGCCGCCGTCGAAGCCCTGCCAGCGCAGTCGCATACGGCCCACCAGTTCGTAGCAGATGTCGATCGGCACCAGGTAGCACTCGGTGCGGCCGTCGTGGCGGCGCAACAGCAGAGCCTCGACGTCCGGTTCGAGCAGCGCTGCCAGGTGCGTCCCTTCGAGGACGGTCTGCCAGGACGACGGCTCGAGTTCGCTTTCGGTGGCGCCGGCCGGGCTCGGGTAGAGCGCGACGAGTCGTTCGAGTGCGGAGTTGTGGAAGAAGTAGGCGACGCCGACGGGGATCCGCAGCAGCTCCCAGGCGTTGTCGTCGAGCCGGTGGCCCGGGTCGCTCAGGTAGCGGCCGGGGACCGCGCGGAAGCGGCCCGAGCGGTCCAGCAGTTGGGAGCAGGGGCCGCAGACGCAGGCCAGTGCACGCTTTTCGGTGTCGACCAGGTGCCGGTGGCGTTCACCGCCGAGGGGCGCCCCGCAGAGTTCACACCGCTCTTCGGGGGGCCGCCGGGCCGTCCGTTCTTCTCGGTGGTGTGGCACTGGACGAGCAGCCGCTCGCCGCGGCCCGTGGCGCCGTCCTCGTCCAGGACAAGGACCCCGTCCTGCTGTCGGGGAC
>NZ_JBEXRZ010000291.1:0-7540 GCF_040613325.1 Streptomyces sp. NPDC006283
GGGTCCTGAGCCTGGAGCATGGTGCCCATCGCCCCGTCGGCCACCACCACCCGGGTGGCGAGCGCGTGGCGCAGGGCGTCGATACGGGTCCGGCTGTCAGCGGAGGGGGTCGGCAACGAGGCCATGGATGTGCTCCCTGGGATGCGACGGCTGTCGGCTTTGCGGCTTCCGGGGGGAAGGCGCACGCAGCCAGCGTAGCCGTGCAGGCCCTTCGGGGGCGGAGGCGTCCCACGGGCCGGACGGCAGCGGGGCCCAGCGGCTTTTTCACAGGCCCTCGGGCGCGAGATACTCGGTCCGCCGTGACCAAGGTCGACATCGACCGATAGTGTTCAGCATTGTCGAACAGCATGAAGAAGGGCCGATCCGATGGCGAAGAACATCCAGTCGCTCGAGCGCGCGGCTGCCATGCTGCGGCTGCTCGCGGGCGGTGAGCGGCGTCTGGGCCTGTCGGACATCGCGTCGTCGCTGGATCTCGCCAAGGGTACGGCCCACGGCATCCTGCGCACCCTCCAGGCGGAGGGTTTCGTCGAGCAGGACGCCGCCTCCGGCCGCTACCAGCTGGGGGCGGAGCTCCTGCGGCTCGGCAACAGCTACCTCGACGTGCACGAACTGCGGGCCCGCGCCCTCGTCTGGACCGACGACCTCGCCCGTTCCAGCGGCGAGAGCGTCCACCTCGGCGTCCTGCACCAGCACGGCGTGCTGGTCGTGCACCACGTCTTCCGGCCCGATGACAGCCGGCAGGTCCTTGAGGTGGGGGCCATGCAGCCGTTGCATTCCACGGCCCTCGGCAAGGTCCTGGCGGCCTACGACCCGGTGGCGCACACGGAGGCGCTGGAGGTCGAGCGCAAGGCCTTCACGCCGAAGACGGTCACCGACCCCGAGGGCTTCGAGTTGCTGCTCGACCACACCAGGGCCCGCGGCTGGGCGGCCGATGTGGAGGAGACATGGGAGGGCGTGGCCGCCGTCGCCGCCCCGATCCACGACCGGCGCCGCATGCCGGTGGGGGCGGTCGCCATCACGGGCGCCGTCGAGCGTGTGTGCAACGGCGGAGAGCTGCGTTCCGAGCTGGTGGCGGCGGTGCGGGACTGCGCTCGCGCGGTTTCCAGGGACCTCGGCGCCGGGCGCTTCTGATCGCCGCGGCGCATCATCGGTAACGATCCGGTTTTCGCCCGACACAACCCTTGACGTCATGTTTATCGGAGGGCAAAACTGCCGTTCACCGGTCGGCATTGTCGAACAGCTAACGGCAATACGCGCTAGAGTGTGGCAACGCCAGGCCGGGAGAACGCCCTCTGCTGAGGGCGCGGACCACCGGAGGGACCCGGGGTTCGCCTTCCCCCTGGACGAAGGACAAAGGAGTCGCGGGTGTCCAACTCCGACATCTTCATCGGCGAGATCATCGGTACCGCCGTTCTCATCCTGCTCGGTGGTGGCGTCGTCGCCGCCGTCGTGCTCAAGCGCTCGAAGGCACAGAACGCCGGCTGGCTGGCCATCACCTTCGGGTGGGGCTTCGCGGTCCTGACCGCGGTCTACATGACCGGAACCCTTTCCGGTGCCCACCTCAACCCGGCCGTCACCCTCGGCATAGCGATCAAGGACAACGACTGGGGCACCGTCCCCGTCTACGTCGCGGGCCAGCTCCTCGGCGCCATGATCGGTGCGGCTCTCGTCTGGGTCGCCTACTACGGCCAGTTCCACGCGCACCTCACGGACCGCGAGATCGTTGGCGACCCGGCCGACAAGGCCGTCGAAGGCCCGCACGCGGAGGGCAGCGGCAAGGCCGGCCCCGTGCTCGGCGTCTTCTCCACCGGCCCCGAGATCCGCAACGTCTGGCAGAACCTCGCGACCGAGATCATCGGCACGGCCGTGCTCGTTCTCGCGGTGCTGACCCAGGGCCTCAACGACAGCGGCAAGGGCCTCGGCCCCCTCGGCGGTCTGATGGTCGCCCTCGTCGTCGTCTCCATCGGTCTCTCGCTCGGCGGCCCCACCGGGTACGCCATCAACCCCGCCCGCGACCTGGGCCCGCGCATCGTGCACGCCCTGCTCCCGCTGCCGAACAAGGGCGGCTCCGACTGGAGCTACGCCTGGATACCCGTTGCCGGTCCTCTGATCGGTGCGGCCGTCGCCGCGGGTATCTACAACATCGCGTTCGCCTGAGCCGTTCGAGCATCACGAGCCGTATACACGACAGACCCGAGCAGGAGCAGACCGTGACCGACGCACACACCACCGGCCCGTTCATCGCGGCCATCGACCAGGGCACCACCTCCAGCCGCTGCATCGTCTTCGACAAGGACGGCCGGATCGTCTCCGTCGACCAGAAGGAGCACGAGCAGATCTTCCCGAAGCCGGGCTGGGTGGAGCACGACGCCGCCGAGATCTGGACCAACGTCCAGGAAGTCGTGGCCGGCGCCATCGAGAAGGCGGGCATCACCTCCGCCGACGTCAAGGCCATCGGCATCACCAACCAGCGCGAGACGACGCTGCTGTGGGACAAGAACACCGGTGAGCCCGTCCACAACGCCATCGTCTGGCAGGACACCCGTACCGACGCCCTGTGCAAGGAGCTGGGGCGCAACGTCGGCCAGGACCGCTTCCGCCGTGAAACCGGCCTGCCGCTTGCCTCCTACTTCGCCGGACCCAAGGCCCGCTGGCTGCTCGACAACGTCGAGGGCCTGCGCGAGCGTGCCGAGCGCGGTGACATCCTCTTCGGCACCATGGACTCCTGGGTCATCTGGAACCTGACCGGCGGAGTCGACGGCGGAGTCCACGTCACCGACGTCACCAACGCCTCGCGCACCATGCTGATGAACCTCCACACCATGGAGTGGGACGACAAGATCCTGCAGTCCATGGAGGTCCCGGCCGCGATCCTGCCGGAGATCCGGTCCTCCGCCGAGGTGTACGGCCTTGCCAAGGGCGGCGCCCTGGACGGCATCCCGGTCGCCTCCGCACTCGGCGACCAGCAGGCGGCCCTGTTCGGCCAGACCTGTTACTCGAAGGGTGAGGCCAAGTCCACGTACGGCACCGGCACCTTCATGCTGATGAACACCGGTGACGAGCCCGTCAACTCCTACAACGGCCTGCTGACCACCGTCGGCTACCGCATCGGCGACCAGAAGGCGGTGTACGCCCTCGAGGGTTCGATCGCCGTCACCGGCTCGCTGGTGCAGTGGATGCGCGACCAGATGGGCCTGATCAACTCGGCCGCCGAGATCGAGACCCTCGCGTCCTCGGTCGAGGACAACGGCGGCGCCTACTTCGTGCCGGCCTTCTCCGGTCTGTTCGCCCCGTACTGGCGCTCCGACGCCCGCGGCGTGATCGCCGGACTGACCCGGTACGTCACCAAGGCGCACATCGCCCGCGCCGTTCTCGAGGCCACCGCCTGGCAGACCCGAGAGATCACCGACGCCATGACGAAGGACTCCGGCGTCGAGCTGACCGCTCTCAAGGTCGACGGCGGCATGACCTCCAACAACCTGCTGATGCAGACCCTCTCGGACTTCCTGGACGCACCGGTCGTGCGCCCGATGGTCGCCGAGACGACCTGCCTCGGCGCTGCCTACGCCGCCGGCCTGGCCGTCGGCTTCTGGCCGGACACCGACGCGCTGCGCGCCAACTGGCGCAGGGCCGCCGAGTGGACCCCCCGCATGGACGCTGACAAGCGTGACAGCGAGTACAAGAGCTGGCTCAAGGCCGTGGAGCGGACCATGGGCTGGCTCGACGAGGAAAACTGACGAGGAGCAAGAATGACCACCCTGCAGAGCGTCCCCGCCCCTGGGACGCACCCGGCCTCCGGCTCGGCTGTGTCTTCCCTCAAAGCAGCGGGCCGCGCCGAAACTCGGGAGCAGCTTTCCAAGGCGACGTACGACCTCCTGGTGATCGGCGGCGGCATCCTGGGCATCTCCACCGCCTGGCACGCCGCGCAGTCCGGGCTGCGGGTGGCCCTGGTGGACGCCGGCGACTTCGCCGGCGCCACCTCCTCCGCCTCCTCCAAGCTCCTCCACGGCGGTCTGCGCTACCTGCAGACCGGCGCGGTGAAGCTGGTGGCGGAGAATCACTTCGAGCGGCGCGCGGTCTCCCGCCAGGTGGCCCCGCACCTCGCCAACCCGCTCACCTTCTACCTCCCCGTCTACAAGGGCGGGCCGCACGGCGCGGCGAAGCTCGGCGCGGGCGTCTTCGCCTACTCGGCGCTCTCCGCCTTCGGTGACGGCGTCGGCCACGTCATATCGGCGGCGAAGGCACAGCGGGACGTGCCGGAGCTGCGTACGGAGAACCTCAAGGCCGTCGCCGTCTACGGCGACGACCAGATGAACGACTCGCGCATGGCGCTGATGACGGTCCGCGCGGCCGTCGAGTCGGGCGCGACCGTCCTCAACCACGCCGAGGTCACCGGGTTGCGCTTCACCCGGGGCCGGGTGACCGGCGCGGAGCTCAAGGACCGTACCGACGGCACCGAGTTCGGCGTCACCGCCCGCCTGGTGCTCAACGCCACCGGCCCCTGGGTCGACCACCTGCGCAGGATGGAGGACCCGGAGGCGGCCCCGTCGATCCGGTTGTCCAAGGGTGCGCACCTGGTGCTCAAGCGCACCTCGCCGTGGAGGGCCGCGCTCGCGACGCCGATCGACAAGTACCGCATCACGTTCGCCCTGCCGTGGGAGGACATGCTGCTGCTCGGCACCACCGACGAGGAGTTCGAGGGCGACCCGGCGGACGTCGCGGTCAACGACAGGGACGTCACGCAGATCCTGGACGAGGCCGCGTTCTCGATCCGGGACCAGCAGCTGTCCCGGGACCTGATCACGTACTCGTTCGCGGGTCTGCGCGTGCTGCCCGGCGGGCCCGGCGACACGTCCAAGGCCAAGCGCGAGACAGTCGTGACCGAGGGCCGCGGCGGGATGCTGTCGGTGGCCGGCGGCAAGTGGACGACCTTCCGCCACATCGGCCGTACGGTGATGAACAAGCTGGCGACCCTGCCGGGTCGCCCGCTCGCCGAGGACATGGAGCCGATCGCGCACCTGCCGAAGAAGCTCCCGCTGCCCGGCATCGCCAACCCGAACGCGGTGGCGCACCGCCTGCTGGTCGACGGGGGCACCCCCGGCCCGCGGATGGCGGCCGACACGGCCCGGCACCTCGCCACCCACTACGGCTCGCTGTCGTTCGACATCGCCCGCCTCGCGAACGAGGACCCGGCGCTGGCCGAACGCATCCACCCGGACGCGCCGGAGATCTGGGCACAGGTCGTGTACGCCCGCGACCACGAGTGGGCCGAGACGGCGGACGACGTACTGCGCCGCCGTACGACGCTGACGATCCGCGGTCTCGCGACGGACGAGATCCGCGGCCGGGTCGAGGACGTGCTGGGCCGCAAGGCCTGATCCGGTTCGTTTCCTGTCACGCACGAGGGCGGCCCTGCCGGGGCCGCCCTCGTTGTACGCTCAGACATCCGATGTCTGTGGTTCCGTGTGGTGATGGGGCGACGCCATGGCAGTGACCGACGAGGCCATCGAGAAGATCAAGGGGATGATCGTCTCCGGCGCTCTGCGCCCCGGCGACCGCCTGCCCAGGGAGAGCGAGCTCGCGGCCGAACTCGGCCTGTCCCGCAACTCGTTGCGCGAGGCGGTGCGTGCGCTGTCGCTCATCCGCATTCTCGACGTACGCCAGGGCGACGGCACGTACGTCACCAGCCTGGAGCCTCAACTGCTGCTGGAGGCGCTGAGCTTCGTCGTCGACCTCCACAGCGACGACACGGTGCTGGAGTTCCTCGCCGTGCGCCGCATCCTGGAACCGGCCGCCACGGCGATGGCGGCGAGCCGGATCTCCGCTGCCGAACTGGACGCGCTCGACGCGCAGCTCGACGCGCTCGGCACCGAACCGTCGGTCGAGGAACTCGTCGCGGCGGACCTGGACTTCCACCGATGCATCGCCCGGGCGTCGGGCAACGCGGTGCTCCGCTCACTGCTGGACGGCCCCTTCGGGCCGACGACGCGCGCTCGCCTCTGGCACGGCGTCACCAAGGAGGACGCGGTCAGCCGCACGCTCCGCGAGCACCGGGCGATCCTGGCGGCGCTGCGCGACGGGGACGGGGAGGCGGCGCGGTCGTGGGCGACGGTGCACGTGGCAGGCGTCGAGCAGCTGCTCCGCTCCCTCCTGTAGCGCCTCGAGGTTTTCGCGACACAGCTCGGATGAATCCCGAGGGTTCCGTGCCCGGCGCTCCGATGTTTGTGCGACCGCACCCAAGTTCACCCAGCCGTGCACGGGGGCTGCGGTGCGGGACGGGGAAAGCCGTAAGGTTGGGGCGTACGAAAGGGAACTTCGGAAGGAGGCACTGGGTGATCGAGCTCGAGGGGGTGCCCGAGCTGATCGACCCGGTCATGGTGGCCGCGTTCGAGGGCTGGAACGACGCAGGCGACGCCGCCTCCACCGCGGTCGCACACCTGGACCGGGAATGGAAGGGCGAGGTGTTCGCGGCGCTCGACGCCGAGGACTACTACGACTTCCAGGTCAACCGGCCCACGGTGTGGCTGGACGGCGGAGTACGGAAGATCACCTGGCCCACCACACGGCTCTCCGTGGTCCGGATCGGCGGTGACAAGCCTCGCGACCTCGTACTGGTCCGGGGCATCGAACCGTCCATGCGATGGCGCTCGTTCTGCAACGAGATCCTGGGCTTCGCCCATGAACTGGGCGTCGAGATGGTGGTGATCCTGGGCGCGCTGCTCGGCGACACCCCGCACACCCGCCCGGTCCCGGTCAGCGGAATCACCTCGGATCCGGACCTGGCGCGAACGATGGACCTCGAGGAGACCCGGTACGAGGGGCCGACCGGCATCGTCGGCATCCTCCAGGAGGCGTGCACCCATGCCGGCGTGCCGGCCGTGAGCCTGTGGGCGGCTGTGCCGCACTACGTCTCGCAGCCGCCCAACCCCAAGGCGACGCTGGCCCTGCTCAACCGGCTCGAGGACCTCATCGGCGTGCGTATCCCGCTGGGCGAACTCGCGGAGGACGCCCGGGCCTGGCAGCTCGGAGTCGACCAACTGGCCGCCGAGGACAGCGAAGTAGCCGACTACGTCCAGACCCTGGAAGAGGCCCGCGACACCGCGGAACTGCCCGAGGCGTCCGGTGAGGCCATCGCCCGCGAGTTCGAGCGGTACCTTCGCCGGCGTGACGGCGGGGGGCCCGGCGGTCACGCGACGGACGGCGGTGAGGGCAGCTCGTATCTGCGCGACCCGGCCGGCGGCCGCACCAAGCCCCCGCTGCCTCCGAAGCCGGAGACGGGCACGGGCACGCCCGCGGAGTCCGGCGGCGACGCGGAGCGGGAGCAGCGGCCGCCGCGCGCCGCGGACAGCGGTGAAGACGGTGACGGCGAACATGACAGCCGCGAGGACGACGACAGCGGCGACGGTACGCCGGGGCCGTCGGAGAGCTGAGCCGCAGGGAGTACTGACCTACCTGATCACCGGCGGCACGGGAGGCATCGGACGCGACCTCGCCCGCCGGCTCACCGCCACCCCCGGCACCCGCGTCGTCGTGTGCGGCC
>NZ_JBEXRZ010000292.1:0-7481 GCF_040613325.1 Streptomyces sp. NPDC006283
GCACGATCTGCAGGTACAGGGGGATGGCGAAGAACAGGCCGAGCAGGATGAGGTTCTGGGCCAGCAGCATGACGAGGCCCGGCAGGCGGGTCGCGGTCCGGGCGGCCTTCGTGTCAGCGTCCGGGCGTCCTTGGCGTCAGTGCCCGGGCGGCGGCTTGTCGTGGTGGAACAGCCGCCGCAAGGTCAGCAGGTCGTGAGCCAGCCGTCCGGCGATCGCACCGCCGTAGACGATCACCCCGACGCCGGTGAGCCAGGACTGGATCACCAGCACAGTGCCGAACGGGCCGTAGGTCACCGCGTTCGAGGCGATCAGCGGAGAGAAGACCAGCTGGGAGAAGACCCGCAGCCCGAGCATGCCGACGGCGGTGGCCACGGCACCCGGCAGCAGTGCCCTCCAACGGACCCGACCGCCCAGCAGAACGCGCTGGGACGCCCAGAAGAACAGCACCGTTCCTCCCAGGTCGCCCAGGAGACCGATCGCGGACGCGGCGAACGATCCGTCGGGCAACGGCGTGCTCACGAAGATCATGAGGTAGACGATGAGCATCGCCAGCCACACGACGTGCCGCCACATCGTGTGCCAGCGGGCCGCCGGGAGGTCCCAGATCTTCTCGTAGCAGGTCTGCACCGCGGAGCCGAAGGTCAGGCCGAAGACGGTGAGCGCGGCGAGACCGAAGGCGGTGGTGCGCTGCAACGCCTGCCCCGGCAGGCCGAAGAGCCGCTCGACCTCGTCCTGCGAGGATTCGGTGAGCCCGAGCGCCTGGCTCAGCCAGAGGGCGAATCCCCGGCCGCTCGCCGGGTCGGCGGCCGCGACGACGACGAGCAGTGGTACAAGCGTCAGGAACGCGAGCGCGGCGAAGCCCATGGCTCGGTGCATCAGCTCGATCTCACGGCCGCTCTGCCAGGCGAGCCCGAGCGGCGACTCGGCCAGCCTGTGCCACAGGCGCCGAAGACGGTGCGGGCGTGCCGGCTCGTTGCTCACGTGTCGTGGCCTACCCGCAACCGTCTCGCCGACTGCCGTCCATGCCCCCGGACGGGTGGCCCCGCCCGCACGGTGCACAACGCCCGCCGCGACAGGAAGTCGACCTGCGGCGGCATCGTCCCGCTCGTGCGCGCGGCCGTCAGCTGAGCGCGGCCAACGGGTCGTCGAGTACCGGCTGCCAGGCCAGTTCGGCTGCTCCGACGAGGCTGTTGTGGTCGAGGGTGCAGGCGAGGATGGGGACTCCGCCGCTCTGGCCCCACAGGCTGCGATCGGCGACGACGGCCCGCAGGCGCTCCGGGTCGGCGTCGAGCAGTTCGCGGTGGAGCCCGCCCAGGATGATCCGGTCCGGGTTGAGGATGTTGACCAGACCGGCCAGTCCCAGGCCCAGACGGTCGATGAGCTCCTCGGCCGCGCCCCGGACGGCGGGATCGTCGTACTCCTCCCGGAGCAGGTCCCGCGACTGCTGCAGCAGGGAAACCTCCGGGCCGGCGGCTCGGCCGGCGGCTGTCAGGAAGGCGAGCGGGTCGGCCTCCACGTCGAGGCAGCCACGGCTGCCGCAGTGGCAGGGGCGGCCCTCGGGGTTGACGGTGAGGTGTCCCACCTCCAGCGCGAGGCCCGAACTGCCGCTGTGCAGCCGCCCGTCGAGGACGAGCGCCCCGCCGACGCCCCGGTGGCCGGTGGCGACGCAGAGCAGGTGATGGGCGCCCCGGCCGGCGCCGTGGCGGTGTTCTGCGAGCGCGGCGAGGTTGACGTCGTTGCCGGTGAAGGCGGGGCCGGTGATGCCCGCGGCGCTCACCCGCTCGGCGAAGATGTCCCGCACCGGGGCGCCGGCCGGCCAGGCAAGGTGCAGGGGGTTGAGCGCGGTGCCCTCCGGCTCCGCCACCGCGGAGGGCACGGCGAGTCCGGCGCCCAGGCAGCGGCGGCCGCTGCGGCGCAGCAGTTCGGCGCCCGCCTCGACGACCTCCCCCAACACCTGTGCGGGGTCGGCCTGGACGGTGACGCAGCCGGGCGCGGTGGCGACGATGCTGCCACCGAGGCCGACGAGGGCGGCGCGGAATCCGTCGGCGTGGACCTGGGCGGCAAGCACGACCGGACCGGTCTCGTCGACCGAGAGCCGGTGGGAGGGCCTTCCCTGGGATCCGGCAGCGGCACCGGGCCGGGAGTCGACGCGGATCAGCCCGAGGGCTTCGAGCTCTGCGGCCACTGCTCCGGCGGTCGCGCGGGTGACGCCGAGCTCGGCGGTCAGCACGGCACGCGTGGGCGCGCGCCCGGTGTGAACCAGTTCCAGGGCGGGGCCGAGCGCGCTGCGGCCTCTCTCCAGTCGTGTCCGGGTGGTCGTCCCCTTGCCGTTCATGCAGGTGAGTCTCCCATGATCCCGGTGGTGCGCCGCCCGCGCGGGAGGTGATCCGGCCGCCTTGAACGAAGGGGGGTCGAGGACCTATCCTGAGTTTGTGCCGCTACTAAACAAAGTCAGGACGGCCGTACCGGGGGGACCTGGCGGAGATCCCGCCCCCACCTCCCTGTCCCGCCTCCGCACCGCCCTCACCGTCTTCTTCGCCCTCGACGGCTTCCTCTTCGCCGGCTGGGTCGTACGCATCCCCGCCATCAAGCAGCAGACGGGATCGTCCGCGAGCGACCTGGGCCTCGCCCTGCTCGGGGTGTCGGCCGGCGCCGTGGTGACGATGACCCTCACCGGGCGGCTCTGCCGCCGCTTCGGCAGCCACCCCGTCACCGTCGCCAGTGCCGTACTGCTGGCGCTGAGCATGGCGCTCCCACCCCTGACGCACTCCGCTCTCGCGCTCGGCCTCGTACTGCTCGTCTTCGGGGCCGCGTACGGAGGCATCAACGTCGCCATGAACAGCGCGGCCGTCGACCTGGTGTCGGCCATGCGACGGCCCGTCATGCCGAGCTTCCACGCGGCGTTCAGCCTGGGTGGGATGCTCGGCGCGGGTCTCGGAGGCCTGGTCGCGGGCGGCCTGTCCCCCACCGCACATCTGGTCGCTCTCACCGGCATCGGGCTGCTCGTCACGGCGGCGGCCGGGCCCGTCCTGCTGCGCCATCGGGCTCCCTCGACGGGGACCGCCCGGGCGCGCACGGCACCTCGGCGCCTCGCGGGCCGCACGCGCCGGCTCGTGCTGCTCTTCGGCGTGATCGCCCTGTGCACCGCCTACGGCGAGGGCGCGATGGCGGACTGGAGCGCGCTCCATCTGGAGCAGGACCTGCACGCCCACCCGGGGCTCGCCGCCGCCGGCTACTCGCTGTTCGCGCTCACCATGACGGTCGGCCGGCTCAGCGGCACGGCGCTGCTGGAGCGGCTCGGCCAGACCCGCACCCTCGTCATCGGCGGGGCAACGGCCGCGGCGGGCATGCTGATCGGCGCACTCGCCCCCTCCGTGTGGGCCGCGCTGGCGGGTTTCGCAGTCGCCGGCCTGGGGCTCGCGAACATCTTCCCCGTCGCGGTCGGCAGGGCGGGCGAACTCGCCGGCCCCGGTGGCGTCGCCGCCGCGTCGACTCTCGGCTACGGCGGAATGCTGCTCGGACCGCCCGCGATCGGCTTTCTCGCCGACTGGTTCTCGCTGCCGGTGGCACTGACGACAGTGGGCGCGCTGGCGGCGGGCGCGGCCGTGATCGCGTACGGCGCCCGGGTTGCCGCCGCGCCCAGTGCGGTTG
The DNA here is from genome assembly GCF_040613325.1 of Streptomyces sp. NPDC006283. Classification (NCBI taxonomy): domain Bacteria; kingdom Bacillati; phylum Actinomycetota; class Actinomycetes; order Kitasatosporales; family Streptomycetaceae; genus Streptomyces; species Streptomyces sp. NPDC006283. Next base: position 3,653 of record NZ_JBEXRZ010000292.1, read on the forward strand.
AGTAGCCGTACTCAGGCGCGCGCCGGGCTTGCCGTCGCAGCATGGAACCACCACGACGACGGGGAGAGGCCATGCCCGCACGACTGACCACGCTCGTACGACTCGCCTTCGGCAACCGCGCCGCCCAGGGGTATCTGGCGCTGGTTGCCGTCGCGGCGGTCTACGTCGCCGTCGACACCCTGTTCGTCCACCACGAGGACGCCTCGTTCGCGGGGATCTGGCTCTTCCTTCTCACCGCGCCGACGATCTTCGGCTTCATGGCCGTCGGCACGCTTATCGGGGACACGGTGACCGAGTCGGCCGCCTTCCTCTATCCGGCGCTGGTCCTGTCGGTGCTGATCCAGGCGATGGCGCTGGGCCTCTTCGTGCGACTGCTGACCGGCGGACAGCGCGCGGCGCGCCCGCACAAAGCCTGACGCACCCGCTCTTGGCTCTCCGTGGCGCTCTTCTCGAGGAGAGCGCCCTGCGCCGGCACAATCGTCGGCATGGAGACCTCCGCCCTGATCAGGTCACTCGTCCGAGAGGGACAGCTGCTGGCCGAGTCCGCAGAGGAGGCCGGGCCGGACGCCGCGGTGCCGACGTGCCCCGCCTGGCAGGTGCGCGACCTCCTGCGACACACCGGCATGGTGCACCGCTGGGCTGCGGCCTTCGTCACTGAGGGCTACACCAACTACCAGCCCGACAGGGGCGAGCCCGACCTCGACGGGGACGAGCTGCTGGAGTGGTACCGCGAGGGCCATGGGCTGCTGGTGGGCGCGCTGAGCGAGGCCCCCGCGGATGTGAGCTGCTGGTCGTTCCTGCCGGCACCGTCGCCGCTCGCCTTCTGGGCGCGGCGCCAGGCGCACGAGACGGCGGTGCACCGTGTGGACGCCCAGGCGGCGGTTGGCGGCGAGTTCGAGCAGGTGCCGGCGGATCTCGCGGTGGACGGTGTCGACGAACTTCTGTCCGCGTTCCACGCCCGGTCCCGGAGCAGGGTCCGTACCGACACCCCGCGAGTGCTGCGCGTCAGGGCGACGGACACGGCAGACGTGTGGACCGTACGGCTGTCCGCCGAGCCGCCCCGTACCGAGCGCACCGCGGAGGAGCCCGCCGACTGCGAGCTGCGCGGCACCGCCGAGCGGCTCTATCTGACGCTCTGGAACCGGCTGCCGCTCGACGCGGTGGCCGTCGTCGGCGACACCGGGCTCGCGCGGATGTGGCGCGAACGTTCGGGCATCACCTGGTCGTAACGGGGCGGCAGGCAGCCCTCGTTCGTCGGCGTACCACGACGCTCACGCCTGGGTCGCGGGCAGCATCCTCGACAGCACCGCGCGCTGCACGGGCTTGACCTCGGCGTGGCGCGAGCGGCCCTCCTCGGTAAGTGCGACCCGCACCCCGCGCCGGTCCTCCGCACACATGCCGCGGGTCACCAGGCCGTCCTTCTCCAGCCGGGCGATCAGACGGGAGAGCGCGCTCTGACTGAGATGGACGCGGGACGCGAGCTCCTGCACCCGGTACGAGCAGTCGCCGGGCCGGGCGTCCTCCGCCCGCATCTCGGCGAGCACGTCGAGCACCTCGAAGTCGCTGGCACCGAGCCCGTGCCGGTGCAGCTCGCGGTCGAGCTCGCACATCGTACGGGCGTGCAGCGAGAGCACGTCCCGCCACTGCTCCACGAGTGCTTGCTCGGACTTCGTCGCAGCCATGACCGCACGTTAGCAGAAAAGCCGCACTTTGTTGCACTGGAATTAAATGCACTTGCAGTCAATGCATGTGCATGTAATGTGCTCCGCATGACCTCTCCGCTCAACGTCCCCGAAACGCAGGAGCGCTGGAGCCCACGCCTGTGGGGCACCCTCCTCGTGCTCTGCGCCGCGATGTTCCTCGACGCCCTCGACGTGTCGATGGTCGGCGTCGCCCTGCCCTCGATCGCCACCGACCTCGACCTGTCCACCTCGACCCTGCAGTGGATCGTCAGCGGATACATCCTGGGTTACGGCGGGCTCCTGCTCCTCGGCGGCCGCGCGGCCGACCTCCTGGGCCGCCGCAGTGTCTTCCTGATCGCCCTCGCCGTCTTCGCCGTCGCGTCGCTGCTCGGCGGGCTGGTCGACTCCGGACCACTGCTGATCGCCAGCAGGTTCATCAAGGGCCTGAGCGCGGCATTCACCGCCCCGGCCGGTCTGTCGATCATCACGACGACCTTCAAGGAGGGACCGCAGCGCAACCGCGCACTGTCCATCTACACCACGTGCGCCGCGACCGGCTTCTCGATGGGTCTCGTGCTCTCCGGCCTGCTCACCGAGGTCAGCTGGCGTCTGACGATGCTGCTTCCCGCGCCCATCGCACTGCTCGCGCTCGTCGCGGGCATCCGGTTGATCCCACGCAGCAGCCGCGAGGACTCCGGCAAGGGCTACGACCTCCCCGGCGCCGTCACCGGCACCGCCTCCATGCTGCTGCTCGTGTTCACCGTCGTCCAGGCTCCCGAGGTCGGCTGGGCCTCCGCGCAGACGCTGCTCTCCTTCCTCGCCGCGGCGGTACTGCTGGCCGTCTTCGTCACCATCGAGCGGCGCAGCACACACCCGCTGATCAGGCTGGGAGTGCTGCGCTCCGGCAGCCAGGTCCGGGCCAACCTCGGGGCCGCGTTCTTCTTCGGCTCCTACGTCGGGTTCCAGTTCCTCGTCACCCAGTACATGCAGTCCCTGCTCGGCTGGTCCGCGCTCGAGACCGCACTCGCCTTCCTGCCGGCCGGTGCCCTGGTGGCACTCTCCGCAACGAAGATCGGGTCCGTGGTGGACCGGTTCGGCACGCCGCGCGTGATCGCCACCGGTTTTGCACTGCTGGTCGTCGGATACGCGCTGTTCCTCCGTGTCGACCTGGACCCGACGTACGCCGCCGTCATCCTGCCGTCGATGCTGCTGCTGGGCGCGGCCTGCGCGCTGGTGTTCCCCTCCCTCAACATCCAGGCCACCAACGGCGTCGAGGACCATGAGCAGGGCATGGTCTCCGGACTGCTGAACACCTCTGTCCAGGTCGGCGGCGCGGTCTTCCTCGCCGTCGTCACGGCGGTGATCACGACGGGCGGCGACACGGGCCGCTCCGCGCAGGAGGTGCTCGACAGCTTCCGGCCCGGCCTGGTGGTCGTCACCGCCATCGCGGCGACCGGGCTGCTCATCACACTGACGGGGCTGCGCACGCGTCGCCGGACGGAGGGCGTGGTGGTGGCCAAGTCGCTGCCGGAGCAGGAGCCGCAGCGGGTGGCCGTCGGGGACTGACCGGCCCTTCTCGAAGGGGTGGCCGACGGGGATCGACCGGCTCCTCTCGAAGGAGCGGCCGGCGGAGATCGACCGGGCGGACGCGGTCGCGGCTGGGGGCGATGAGCCGCCGGCCACGGCCGCGTTCTGCTGCCGGGAACGAGGCCCAGTCGCCAGGCCCCTGGGTACGAGGCGTTCCTCAGCCGAGCCAGCCGGGGCGCACCAGCCCCGACTCGTAGGCCAAAACGACCAGTTGGGCGCGGTCGCGGGCGCCGAGCTTCACCATGGTCCGGCTCACGTGCGTCTTGGCGGTCAGCGGGCTGACGACGAGGCGGCGGGCGATCTCCTCGTTGGACAGACCCATGCCGACCAGCGCCATCACCTCCCGCTCCCGGTCCGTGAGTTCCCCGAGGCCCTGGGCCTCGGCCGGCCCCTTGGAGCGTGCCGCGAACTCGGCGATCAGACGGCGTGTCACCCCCGGGGACAGCAGTGCGTCCCCGGACACCACCGCCCGTACCGCACGCAGCAGTTCACGCCGTCGATCAGCGCCTCGCAGGCTCCGCGGCCCAGGTCGGGCGTCATGGCATGGGCCGCGTCCCCGA
>NZ_JBEXRZ010000293.1:0-7480 GCF_040613325.1 Streptomyces sp. NPDC006283
AGCGCTTTGAGGCGGGCACCGGCGCTCTTCGCACGCCGGGCGTCGAGAAGGATCCGCCGGAGTTCGTCGTTGAGGCAGGTCCGGCACGCAGTCGTGCTGTCCAATGACGACCCCGCCGGCTCGGCCGTGACGCGGCGGGGCACTGCCCACGCACCTGACCCCTCGCCGATCGCCGCGCTCGACGCGCTCGTCGCCTGCTTCGGACTCAGCGGATTCGAGCGTGACCTCGTACTCCTCACGGCGGCAGCCGAGTTGGACCCCACGACCAACGCGAGGTGCGCAGCGGCCAGCGGCGACCCGGAGCGGGCCCACCCCACCTTCTCCCTCGCGCTCGCCGCGCTCGACGCACCCCACTGGAGCGCCCTCACCCCCGTAGCGCCCCTGCGGCGGTGGCGGATCGTCGAGCTCGACGACGAGTCCCGGCTGACCACCTCCCGGCTCCGGCTCGACGAACGCATCCTGCACTTCCTGGTGGGCTCGCCCTATCTGGACACCCGGCTGCACGGACTGCTGCGCCGCACCGCCGCGCCGGACGCCCTCCCCGCCTCGTACGGCCTGGCCGCCGACCGCGTCGCGGCCGGATGGGCGGGCAGCACGCGCCGTGTGGAGCTGGTCGGTGGCGACCTGCGGACCCGTACCGACATCGCGGCGTCGGCCGCACGCCGCTCCGGGCTCGGCCTCTATGAGATGGCCGCCGACGACATCCCCACCGACCCGGCCGAGCGGGACCGGCTCGCACGGCTGTGGCAGCGCGAGGCGGTTCTGCTGCCCGCCGCGCTGCTGATCGAGGTCGGTGACATGGACCATGAACAGGCCGCCGCCGCGGAGGCGTTCATCGAGAGCGCCGCCGTTCCGCTCGTGGTCGCGAGCCCCGATCCGCGCCGGACGGCACGGCCGCGCGATGAGCGGGTGACCGTGCCGGACCTGGACGCGGACGAGCGGCTCGGCGTGTGGTCCGACGCGTTCGCGGGCGTGCCGGAGGTGTCGGAGGGTGATCTGCGCGCCCTGGTGGAACAGTTCTCGCTGCCGCCGCATCTGGTGCGCTCCGCCGGAGCGGCCGTCGTACGGGATCTGCCCGGTGAGGACGAGCTGGACGCGGCGGGACTGGCCTGGCAGGCAGGACTGACCGAGGCCCGGATGGGCATGGACGAACTCGGCCGCAGGATCGAACCGCAGGCGGGCTGGCGCGATCTGGTGCTGGCCGAGCGGCAGTTGCGGGTCCTGCGCGAGATCGTGGCCCATGTGCGGCAGCGGCCGACGGTCTACCAGGAGTGGGGCTTCGCCGCGACGCTGCGCCGCGGTCTCGGCGTGACCGCCCTCTTCGCCGGCGGGTCCGGGACCGGCAAGACCCTCGCGGCCGAGGTGATGGCCAAGGAACTGGGCCTGGACCTGTTCGTCATCGACCTGTCCCAAGTCGTCAGCAAATACATCGGGGAGACCGAGAAGAACCTGCGCAAGGTGTTCGACGCCGCCGAACGCGGCGGCGCGCTGCTGCTGTTCGACGAGGCCGACGCGCTGTTCGGCAAGCGCAGTGAGGTCAAGGACAGCCACGACCGTTACGCCAACCTCGAGGTGAGCTACCTGCTGATGCGGATGGAGGCGTACCGCGGTCTGGCGATCCTGACGACGAACATGAAGCAGGCGCTGGACACGGCGTTCATGCGGCGCATCCGGTTCGTCGTCGACTTCCCGTTCCCCGGTGAGAGCGAACGGGCGGAGATCTGGCGTCGGGTGCTGCCCGCGCAGGCGCCGATGAAGGGCGTGGACCCGGAGCTGCTGGCGCGCCTGACCGTGGCCGGTGGTTCCATCCGCAACATCGCGCTCTCGGGCGCGTTCCTCGCCGCCGAGGAGGGTGACCGGCTTCAGATGCGCCACATGCTGGAGGCGGCGCGCACCGAATACCTCAAGCTGGACCGCTCCCTGACACCCTCGGAGGTCCACGGATGGGTCTGAACGAGGCGCGACGCGAGGACCCGCGCGCCGTGCGTGTGGACATCGGTGAGCTGGTGCTCGACGGCTTCGGCCGCGGTGTCGATCCGGAACGGGTGTCGGCGGCGTTCCAAGACGAGTTGTCCCGGCTCGTGCGGGAGCGGGGGGTTCCGCTGGCGGCCGACGGCGGCCGGGCTCTGGAGGGGCTCGCCGGGCTGCCGCCGCTGCCCGCGACGGCCTCGGCACGCCGACTCGGCCAGGAGCTGGCGCGCGCGGTGCACGAGGGGCTCTGCGGCCGGGGCGAGGTGACGGAATGAGCACCTCCCACTCGCAGGAGACCGGCGCCGACCGGAGCGGCAAGCGGCGCAAACGCAAGGAACGTGTCACCTCGCACGCCCCGGAGCCGAAGAACATCGTCAGCGGCGCCGGCCAGCCACTGGACGTGAGTGTGCGCCGGGAGCTGGAGGAGCAGCTCGGGCACGACTTCGGCCGGGTGCGGCTGCACACCGACCGGGACGCGGGCGCGCTGACCGAGATGCTCGGCGCGGACGCGGTCGCGGTCGGACAGGACATCTTCTTCCGCGAGGGGGCGTACCGGCCCGGCACGCCCGACGGACGCCGGCTGCTCGCCCATGAGCTGCTGCACACGGTGCAGAACCCGCACGGTCTGGGCGCGCTGCGCGCGGGCCGTGATCTCGGCGCGGTGAGCCTGCCGCAGCAGGCCATGGAGCGCGAGGCGGAGTCGGCGGCACAGGATGTCGTGCGGGGCGAGGAATCGCGGCCGGACAGGGAGGCGGCAGTCGCGGAGGGGCAGTCGACCCCCGGCTGGCTCCGCTACGCGACCGTGGACGCCGACCGTGCCCGGCTGGAGCAGCTGGATCCGGCGACGCTGGTGGACCGGTTGGCGAACGGCGTGCTGCGTTCGCTGCGCGGTGACCCGCGGGACCTGTCGGGCCGTGTGCGGTGGGAGCTCGGCCGGCTCTCACCGCAGTTGCAGGACTCCGTGCTCGGCCGGCTGGAGGCCCGGCTGCTGACACCTGAGTACGACCGGCTGCTCGACCTGGTGGAGGAGTCGGAGACCGGCCCCGAGAGCCTCACCTCGGCAGGGGTGCCCGCGCCCGAGATCGACCTCTTCGAGGAGTTGGGTGTCGAGCGTACGCGGTGGAAGCGTGCGCAGCAGGGCGCGCGCGGATCCGACGAGCAGCGCGAGGCGGACGCCCGCGAGGAGGCGAAGGAGGCCGCTGCCCGGGACTCCGGACGCAGCAGCGACCGCAGCCGGGCCGCTGCCGACGCGGCGGCGGAGGACCAGGAGGCGGCGCAGCGCCAGGAACAGGAGGAGGAGCGCGCCGAGTCCCGCAAGCGTGCCGACCAGGAGCAGAAGCAGGAGGACGAGAAGCAGTCCCAGGAACGGCAGCGGGTCGACGAGGCCTCCGACGAACGGGCCCAGGACCAGCAGGAGGGCACGGAGCGGACGAAGGAGGAGCGCAAGGCGCAGCGCGACCGGGAGGAGCAGGACCCGGAGCAGGCCGGCGCACCCGGCGCTGACAAACGCAAACGCAACGACGACGCGACAAAACCCGCGGCCGGCTCGAAGCGGGAGGACGTCGACCCGAAGGCGGGGGCACAGCCCGGTCGCGTGCGGCCGGAGAAGGTGGACGAGCGGGCCGAGCAGCGCGACAGCGCCCTGTCCGAGCACGGCCTCCACGAACAGGACGAGAGCGAGGACGAGCCGCGCGAGGAGGAGAAGCCGCTCGGCCTGGAGGCGGGCGCCGGGACCGAGATCGGCACGGACCGGGAGGGCGACGAAGGGCGTGACGGTGCCCGTCGCGAACAGGAGCTGAAGCCCGAGGACCATCTGCCGGACACGGATCCGGATCTGTCCGGCATCCCGACCGCGGACCGGACGAAGCCCGGTGAGGCCCAGCCCTCCGTGCCGGCCTTCCCGGCCCCGCCGCCGACCAAGGCGGAACGCGTCGCGCAGGAAAGGGAGAAGGAGCAGGAGGAGCAGGACGAGGACACCGCGGCTCCCGAGGCGAAGGCACCCGGCCAGGACGAGGGCACTGTCGAGGGCGAGGCCCCGCAGCCCGAGGGCGGCCCTGCGGCGGAGGCACAGGATCGCAGCGCGAAGGACCTGCAGACGGAGCAGTCGACCGAGCAGGAGGTCGGGCCCGATCCGGAGACGACCGACAAGGAGCGGCAGGAGCCGGAGGCCGAGAAGCCGGAGCCCGCGCAGGACCAGGAGAAGCAGGCCGCCGAGCCGGCGGAGCGCGAGGACGGGCCCGACGCCCGGGACGAGCAGCGGCAGTTGACCGAGCGCGGGCAGCTGGAGACACGCCGGGGAGCGGCCGGCGCGCCGCAGAGCGTTGCCGACGGGCCGTCCGTGTCCACGATGTCGTCTCCCGGGCCCGCGACGACGCGGCCGGCCGGTGCCGAGCCGCAGAGGACGTCCGTCGAGGACCGTAACCCCTCCCCCGCGGCACGCCGCGAGGCGGAGCCGCCCAAGCCGGAACGGGAGGCGGCCGGTCCGAAGAGCGGCATCCCGAAGGAGACCGGGCCCGGAGCGACGCCTCGGGGCACCGTCGGCCGGAACGAACCGGCGGGCCCGACCGCCGCCGCGGGGCCCGGCGCCGCACCGTCGGCCGCCCAGGCAGCTGTGAGCCCGGTCGCCGAGCAGGCCGCCGGCCCGGCCGCGATGGGCGCCCCGGCACCGGAGGGCGCTCGGCCCGCGCCCGAAGCGTCGCTGGAGAAGGACGGCGGGGGCTGCGCACCGCCGGAGCCCGCGGCGGAGAAGGAAGAGGCGGGGGGCAGTTGCGGCGGAGGCGGCGGCGCGGCGCCGGAAGAGAAGAAGGACGAGGCGCCACCGGACGTCTCCGGCCAGGACCCCAAGGCCGCGATCGGCACCGTGAGCAAGCTGGCGCCGGACCAGGCGGCTGCCGCCATGCCCGGCGTGGACGCGGCGGCGGACAAGAAGGTCGGCGAGGAGCAGCGTCGTCTGGCAGCCCGCCCGCCCACGCGTGAGCGCCCTTCCGGTGCGCCGCGTACGCAGTCCGGCCCGCCGGAGGCGGCCCCGCCGGCCGCCGCGGTGACCGGCAAGGTCGAGAAGCTGGGGCCGCAGGAGCAGGGGGACAAGCAGCAGGCGAAGGGCAGTGAGAAGGCGGCCGGCGCGAAGCCCACGGACAGCTCCCCCCCGCCGCCCATGCCGGTCGCGGCCGAGCTGAGCGCCGACGAGGCGAAGAACGTCGAGGCGGCGGCGGACGCCGTGCCCACCGTCGACCCGGAGCTGCGCAACAAGACGGTCGGCCCCGCGCCCAAGATCCGGCTGGAGGGCGCCAGCGACCCCAAGCGCACGGACGACCAGGCCAGGGCCCTCAAGGAGAAGCAGGCCGACATCCAGCGCACGGGACGCGACGACGCCGCCAAGCCGATGGGCGAGGACCAGATCTTCCCCGACGCGCCACGCGAGCAGCTGGTCGGCAAGGCGACGGGCCGCGTGGGCGGCAAGGGCCGCGCCGGCGGGGCGAACAAGGGCTCGTCGGCCAAGCCGGGTGTGGGTGCGGTCGCGCAGCAGGAGCGCGGCGGCGAGATCCAGGGGGCGGCGGGCCAGGCGCAGGGTGATGTGGCCGCCAAGGAGAAGGAACAACAGCAGGGCGAACAGCAGGCCAAGCACGAGAAGCAGACCGAGATCGACCGTGAGGTCGCGCAGAACGCCGAGAAGCAGACGGCGGAACGCGGCAGGACGGCGGAGCAGGCGCAGCGGGAGCGGGAGAGCTGGCGCTCCGAGCAGGACAAGAAGATCACGGACGCGGACACCAAGTCCGAGAAGGAGCACGGCGAGAAGAACAAGGAGATCGTCAAGGCCCGCGACGACAAGGACAAGGAGGTCAACGACAGAAAGGACAAGGACAACCAGCAGATCGACACGGAGCGCGAGAACGCGGAGAAGGAGGCGGAGAAGAAGAAGGAGGAGAAGAAGCCCTCCGGAGGCTTCTTCGGCTGGATCGCCGACAAGGTCAAGGGCTTCTTCAACGCGCTCCTGGAGGCGGTCACCGCGGTCTTCGACGCCGCGCGCAAGGCCGTCAACAGCATCATCGACACGTTCAAGGAGTGGGCCGACAAGGCCATCGACTTCGTACGTGATCTCGCCATCAAGGCGATCAACGTGCTGGCGGATGCGCTGATCGCCATCGGGGACGTGCTGCTGGCGGCGTTCCCGGAGCTGAGGGACAAATTCCGCAAGGCGATCGAGGGTCTGCGGGACAAGGCGATCGACGCGGTCAACAGGCTTGCGGACGGCCTGAAGAAGGCCGTGAACGCGCTGCTGGACGCGCTGGCGGCCGGACTGAACAAGCTGCTCGACGTCCTCGAGGCCGGCCTCAAGGCCGTCATCAAGGCGTACGAGGCGGTGATCCTGGGGGCGATCAAGTTCGCCCAGGCGGCGATCGAGGCACTGGGCAAGTTCGCCGCGCTGGTCGCGGACATCGCGCCGGACCCGGGCGGCTGGCTGAGCAAGGCGGGCAGCTCGGCGAAGACCGGAATCCAGGACCATCTGTGGGGCGCGATCAAGACGGGCGTCAAGCGGTGGTTCGACACGAAGGTCGAGGGAATCCTCGGGCTCGGCAAGACCGTGATCGACGTCCTGGTGAAGGGCTGCGTGTCGGTCAAGCAGATCGGCAAGATGGCGTGGGACGCGATCATCGCGTCGCTGCCGATGATGATCGCGTCGATCGTCATCGAGAAGGTCGTCTCGATGCTGGTGCCGGCGGCGGGAGCGATCCTGACGATCGTTCAGGGCCTGATGGCGGCATGGCAGAGCCTGAGCTCGATCCTCACGGCGTTCGGCAAGTTCTGGGCCTACCTGAAAGCGGTGAAGGCGGGCCCCGCGGCCTGCCTGTTCGCGGAGGCGGTCGCGGCGGGGATCGTGGCGCTGCTGGACTTCATCGCCAACTTCCTGATGATCCGCCTGGCGGGCGCGACGAAGGGCGTCGGCAAGCGCCTGAAGGCGATGGCGCAGAAGATCATGCAGGGCCTGAAGAAGACGGGCAAGGGCGCGAAGAAGGCGGCGGGCTCCGCGGTCAACAAGGCGCGGGACGCGATGCGGAAGGCGAACGAGGCGATGCGGAGGCCGGCGACGGCGCCGAAGCCGAAGGCGGCGCCGTCGCCGAACCCGAAGAGTCCGGTCAAGCCGAAGGACACGGCCACACCGAAGGGGCCGGCGAAGCCGAAGGACACGACGCCGGAGCGGTCGAAGGACCAGTCTCCGAACAGGGGGCAGACCCCTCGCAAGGACACCACCCCCGAGGCGCCCACGAAGAAGAAGGAGATCGAGGGCCCGAAGCCCACCAGGCCGAAGAAGCCGAAGTCGCCGCTGGGCAACGCTCTCGGCAGGGCGAAGCGGGCGGTCAAGTCCGCACTGAAGAAGGTGCGCAACGCGGCGAAGACGCTGGGCAAGAAGCTGAAGAAGAGCCGGCCGGGCAAGGCGCTGAAGAACAGTGCGGCCAAGCTGCGGAACGCGTTCACGAAGAGGCGCGACCGGCTGCGCGGCAACAGGAAG
>NZ_JBEXRZ010000294.1:0-7305 GCF_040613325.1 Streptomyces sp. NPDC006283
GAGGCTCGGGTCCCCCGGCATGACTGCCCAGGCCCCGCATAACCCGTCACGAGAGGACCCCGGCCGGGGGCCCGGTGGGGGTCCCCCCACGCCGCAAGGCGTAGGGGGAAGAGCCCCCGGTTACGGGAAAGGGCGGGGTGGGGAGAACGCCCCGCGCAGCGGCCACGCCCCCGCCCCCTCCGTCAGAGCTCCTCCCGGCGCGCCAGGGCCAGCGTCCGCTGCGCCGTCGCGACCACTGCCGCGTCGACGAAACGACCGTCGGGCAGCGCCATCGCCCCCGCATCCGCCGCGGCCGCCTTCATGATCTCCTCCGCCGCCTCCACCTCCTCGCGCGTGGGCCGGTAGGCGCGCTCGATGACGGGCAGCTGCCGCGGGTGGATGGCCGCGCGGCCGAGGAAGCCGAGGGAGCGGCCGTGCGAGCAGGAGGCGAACAGGCCGTCGAGGTCGATGATGTCGGGAAAGATCGACTGAGTCGGTGGCGCGAGACCGGCCGCCCGGGCGGCCATCACGGTACGGGTCCGAGGCCAGTCCAGACCGGCGTCGCCGCGCAGGCCGAGGTCGGCGCGGAGATCGGCCTCTCCCAGGGCGATGCCGGCGACCGCGTCATGAGCGGTGGCGATCGCGTACGCGTGTTCCACGGCGAGCGCCGATTCGAGGAGCGCGTACAGGGGGACGCCCGGTGCGCGGGCGGCGATCTGCTGAATGTCAGTGGCGTATGCGACCTTGGGGACACGAAGTGCGGTGAGGCCCGGGAGGTCGGCCAGGGCTTCGATGTCATGGGGGGAGTTGATGCGGACATGGACGGGGACGGGCTGGGGGGACGAGAGCAGTTCCACCGTGGCGTCCAGCGCGTACGGCTTGCGGCCCTGGGCGACGGCGTCCTCGAGGTCGACGATGACGATGTCGGCCTCGGTGGCGAGGGCCTTGCGGACGACCTCGGGGCGGTCGCCCGGGGCGTACAGCCAGGTGAGAGGGATGGTCATAGCGCCCCTTGGGTGCGAAGTTCGGTGATCTCGTCGGCGGTCAGGCCCAGTTCGGCCAGGACTTCCCGGGTGTCGGCGCCGTGCGGGCGGCCGGCCCAGCGGATGGCGCCGGGCGTCTCCGAAAGCCGGAAGAGGACGTTCTGCATACGCAGCGGCCCGAGTTCCGGGTCCGGGACCTCGGTGATGGTGCCCAGCGCCTGGTACTGGGGATCGTTGAGGACGTCGCGGATGTCGTAGACGGGCGCGATCGCGGCTTCGGCCTTCTCGAATGCGCCGATCGCGTCGTCGCGGGTCTGGCGTGCGATCCAGCGGCCCACGGCGTCGTCGAGTTCGTCGGCGTGCTCGGCACGTCCGCTGCCGCTGGCGAACCAGGGCTCGTCCACGAGCTCCGGGCGGCCCACCAGATGCATGACGCGTTCGGCGACGGACTGGGCCGAGGTGGAGACGGCCAGCCAACTGCCGTCCGCCGTGCGGTAGATGTTGCGTGGGGCGTTGTTGAGTGAGCGGTTGCCGGTTCGGGGCTGGACATAGCCGAGCTGGTCGTACCAGAGCGTCTGCGGCCCGAGTACGGCCAGGATCGGTTCGATGATCGCCATGTCGACGACCTGGCCGCGGCCGGTGGTGGCGCGGGCGGCGAGTGCGGTCATGACGGCGTAGGACGTGGCGAGCGCCGCGATGGAGTCGGCGAGACCGAACGGGGGCAGGGTGGGCGGACCTTCCGGCTCACCGGTGGCCGCGGCGAATCCGCTCATCGCCTCGGCGAGGGTGCCGAAGCCGGGCCGGTGGGAGTACGGGCCGAACTGTCCGAAGCCGGTGACGCGAGTGAGGACGAGCCGTGGGTTGGCCTTGCTCAGTTCGTCCCAGCCGAGGCTCCATTTCTCGAGGGTGCCGGGACGGAAGTTCTCGACGACCACGTCGGCGGTCGAGGCGAGACGGAGAAGTGTCTCCCGGCCGCCGCGCGTGGACAGATCGAGGGTGATGTTCCGCTTGTTGCGGCCGAGTACCTTCCACCACAGACCGACACCGTTCTTGGCGGGGCCGTGGCCGCGGGAGGGGTCGGGGCGGCCGGGGTGCTCGACCTTGATGACCTCGGCGCCGAAGTCGCCGAGCATCGTCGCGCACAGCGGACCGGCGAACAGGGTCGCGAGATCCAGGACACGCAGCCCTTGCAGGGGAGGCGGGGCAGGCGCAGCAGGGGCAGGGGAACGGGTCGGTTCGGGCGCCCGGCTCATGAGGCGCCGTCGATCTCTGCGCGGTACGGCATGGACGACGACGCTCCCGGACGCTGAACGGACAGCGCAGCCGCCGCGCACGCCCAGGCCAGGGCCTGGGTGACGGGCTTCTTCTCACCGAGGGCGACGGCCAGCGCCCCGACGAAGGCGTCACCCGCCGCGGTCGTGTCCACGGCGGTCACGACAGGGGCGGAGACGGTGAGCGGCTCCGTGTCGCGCGCGGCGTACAGGCAGCCGGCGGAGCCGAGAGTGATCACCACCTCCGGGACCTGGCGCAGCAGCTCCTGCGCCGCGGAGCGCGGGTCGGCGATGCCGGTGAGGGTGGCGGCCTCGTGCTCGTTGGGGACCAGCAGGTCGGTGGCGGCGAGGAGTTCGGGCGGCAGCGGTTGCGCCGGGGCGGGAGTGAGGACGGTCCGCACCCCGTGCCGACGGGCGGCCTCGGCACCGTCGAGCACGGCGCTCAGCGGGAGTTCGAGCTGGAGGAGCAGGGTGTCGCCGGTGGCGATGAGGGCCTCCTCGCCGGGAGCGAGAGCGGTGACGGTGCCGTTCGCGCCGGGGATCACCACGATGGAGTTGCCGCCCTCGTCGTCGACGACGACATGGGCCGTGCCGGAGGGGCCCTCGGCCGTATGGAGCAGGTCCGTGTCGACGCCGGACGCCTCGAGCGTGTGGCGCAACTGCGTGCCGAACGCGTCCGAGCCGACCGCGCCGATCATCGCGACCTGACCGCCGGCGCGGGCGGCGGCGACCGCCTGATTGGCGCCCTTGCCGCCGGGGATCGTACGGAACTCGCGCCCCGTGACGGTCTCCCCGCGCTTCGGCGCATGCGCGACGAAGGCGACGAGGTCCATGTTGGTGCTGCCGAGCACCACGATGCCGGTCATGGGCGGAGGGCCTCCTTGAGTGTGAGGTGGGCGAGGGTGTCGAAACCGACGCCGTCGAAACCGGCGACGGACGTCGCGAGCCGGTTCTTGAGCGGCGCGGTCCAGCGGTCGGGGAGAGCGTCCGGGCGCCCGGCGAGCAGGCCCGCGAGCGAACCGGCCGTCGCGCCGTTCGAGTCCGTGTCCAGGCCGCCGGACACGGCGCGGCAGATGGAGCCTGTGAAGTCGCCGTCGGCGTGGGTGAGGGCGGCGGCCAGCAGCGCGGTGTTGGGGATGACATGGACCCAGTGGTAGGCGCCGTAGCGGGAGTGGACGGTGTCGACGGCGTCGGCGAAGTCGGTGTGCGCACGGGCCGTCTCGACACCGAAGCGCACGGCGTGCGCCAAGCGGGATCGGGGCGGGACGACGGCGAGTCCGGCGGCGATCGCCTCGTGCACATCGGCGTCACCGCCGGCCGCGGCGGCGAGCGCGGCGGCGACGAACATCGCGCCGTACAGGCCGTTCGCGGTGTGGGTGAGCGCCGCGTCCCGGTAGGCCTGGGCGGCGGCGGCCGCGGGGTCGCCGGGATTGGTCCACCCGTGCATGTCGGCGCGGATGGCACCGCCGATCCACTCCCGGAACGGGTTGCGGTGCGCGGCGGTGAGCGGGGGCTCGATGCCGGAGAGCAGGTTGCGGTACGCGACGCGCTCGGCGGTGAAGGTGCGGCCGGCCGGAAGCTCGTCCAGCCAGAGCCGGGCGACATCGGCGGTGGTGAAGCTCCGGCCGTGGCGCTGCAGGAGCAGGAGGCCGAGCAGTGGGTAGTTGAGGTCGTCGTCCTCCGGCATGCCGTCGATGTTCTCGGCGAGCGAGGTGGGGGCGCTGCGACGGTTCCAGGGGTGCGCGCGGGCGAGCTCCCCGGGCACTCCCTTGGCGGTGAACCAGCTGGTGAGCGGCCAGTTGCCGGTCGAGCGAGCGAGGTCCCTGATGGCGTGCAGGGGCAGCTTCTCGACGGGCTTGCCGAGCAGGCACCCCGCGGCTCGCCCGAGCCACGCGGCGTGCAGAGCGGGTCCCAGCGCCCGCCGGGGCCCGGGCCGCACGCCCCGGCCCGGTGCCGTGACGGCGTTCCGTTCACCCGGCCCGCGCTGTGCTCCGGTGCCGAAACGGGCTCCGTCCCGCACCGGGCCGGCGGTGGGCTGCCGGCCCGGGGGCGCGGCTCGGGGCGGTGTGCCCGCCGTCAGGGGGCCGCGCCCCGCGTCGGCTTCCGGTGGCGCAGGGCTCGCCGCAGCGTCACCCGTCGTGGTCGAGGAGGGCGGCGGCCAGGCAGGGCAGCGGGTTCTGATCGTGGGCAGGGAGGTCGGCTCGTCGGGAGCCAACGGGGAGGGCAGGACCGCCAGTTCGGCGAGCAGCTCCTCCGCCAGCGCGCGCAGCGCCGGCGGCGCCGGGTCGGCGGACGCGCCCGCCCGTTCCGGCGACAGCGACCCGCCCGCCGACAGCCAGCGGTCGCGGATGTGCGACCCGTCCCGGCCGTCCTCCTCCGCCTGGCGCAGTTCGTGACCGATCAGGTCTTCCGGCTGGACCCAGGTCAGGCGCAGAGCCTCGTTCATCGCGCCGTGCCCGTCAGCGAGGCGAACGCACTCTCGTGGGCCCGGCGGCGTTCCGTGTCGCGGGCGTGGACCTCGCGGGTGACCGCGGCCAGTTCCGCAGCCGGGGCGTGCAGGTCGACCCGGCTCGCCTCCGCGACCCGCTCCGCCCATTCCCGCGGCACCGTCGACTCGCCGTGCAGCGCGCCCGCGATCGCCCCGGCCATCGTCGCGATCGAGTCGCAGTCGCGGCCGTAGTTGACCGAGGCCAGGACCGTACGGCGGTAGTCGCCGTCGTTGACCAGCAGCATGCCGAGCGCGATGGGGAGTTCCTCGATGGAGTGGAGGCGGGAGGGGCGGCGCGCATTAAGTGAAGGGGCCCGGTAGTCCGGGCCGACCGTGTCGAAGGGCGCGACGGCCGCCCGCAGCGGAACCAGCGCGGACTCGAAGTCCGAGTGGTGGGCGGCCGCTTCCGCCACCGACTCGATCGCCGCCTGTGTGCCGTCCTTGGCCAGGGCCACCGCCGTCTCGACGACCGACGTGGGCGTCGCGTCCGGCAGGCACGCCGCCGCGACCGCCGCCGCGAACACCCCTGCCGCCTCACGCCCGTACGAGGACTGGTGCGCACCAGCGATGTCGACGGCCTCGGCGTAGGCGGCGGCCGGGTTCGCCGCGTTGACCAGGCCCACCGGTGCCATGTACATCGCAGCACCGCAGTTGACGATGTTGCCCGCGCCCGCCTCACGCGGGTCGTGGTGCCCGTAGTGCAGACGGGCGACGAGCCACTTCTCGGCGAGGAAGAGCCGCTGCAGCGGAATGGCCTCGGCTTCGAGTTCCGGAATCCAGCGGGGGTTGGTGATGAGGTCGGGGACGAGGTGGTCGGCCACGGCGTACGCGTCGAGGTGGTCGCGGACCGTGGCGTACACGCCGATCAGTGCGTGGGTCATGAGGGTGTCGTCGGTGATGTGCCCGTCGCCCTTGTGGTACGGGGCGATGGGGCGTGCGGTGCGCCAGTCCTCCCCGTGCCAGGGACCGACGATGCCCGTGACGCGGCCGCCGTGCCGCTCCACGATCTGGTCGGGGGTGTAGCCCTCGACGGGCCCGCCGAGCGCGTCGCCGACAGCCGCGCCGACGAGGCTGCCGGTGATGCGGTCGTCGAGGGGGAGGGTGTCTGTCGCCGCTGCTGCGGCCGTCTTCGTCGCCGCCGTAGTCGTCGTCATGTCGGAATTGTCCACCTGGGGCGGTCGTGGGCGGCGGACCTCGTGCCGGGTTTCGGCTACTCGGCGGGCGGCAGCGCCTCCTGCGGCCGCCCGCCGGACGGCCGGAGCGCGGATTCCAGCAGCCCGGCGAGCTCCACGAGATCCGTCCCGGCGAGGCGCGGCAGTGCGCAGCCCGCCAGCGTGCGGCAGGCGTCCCGCCAGGTGGCCGGCACGGACGCGCCCCCGCCGAGCGCCCCTGTCAGCGCGCCGGCGAGGGCCGGGGCCGAATCCGCGACACGCGAGAGGCAGACGGCCGCGGGTACGGCCTCCGCGACCCGGCCGCGTGCGGCGGTGGCGACGGCGAGCGCGACGGGCACGGTCTCGGCGGCGGCGATGCCGTAGCTGTAGACGTGGTCGACGATCTGGTGCTCGAGCAGCGGTACGAGTTCGAAGGCGCCGCTCGCGGCGCGGGCGAGCTCCACCGCATGGCGGGCGTTGCGGCCGATCTCGGTCTCGTCGGGGAGTTCGGCGAGCGCCGCGTCGACGGCATCGTCGACACGCGCGCCGCCGAGCGCCACTGCCACGGCGGCAGCCATGGCGCGGGCCCCGAGGATGCCGTCGCCGTCCTGCGTGTACCGGGCGTCGAACTCGGCGAGCGCGGCGGCACCGGCCGGGTCGCACGGATGGACCACGGCCAGGACGACGGCCCGTACACAGGCGGCGTCGTCGAAGTAGTGCGGGTTGTCGTGGCCGGTGGCCGGCGGGCGCAGGCCGGTGGCCAGATTGCCGAGCCCGGCACGTACGGAGATACGGGCGCGGAGGGGGAGTACGGCGGACTCGACCTCGGGAGCACGCTCGGCCGCCGCGGCGACCTGGCCGGCGAGCGAGTTCCAGGCCAGATCGATGGCGGCCCGCATACGGCGGGAGGGGTCGAGCGTGCTGAACAGCGGCCCGGCGGCGGTGAGCACGGTCCCCGCTGAGAACGTGGCCCATTCGGCGTCGTCGGAGGGCCCCAGCCGCAGCGGCTCGGGCGGCTGGTTGAGGGCGATGGGGACGGGGAGAGTGGTGGTCGCGTTCTGCTCGGCGAACGTGTCGAGCTCACGGGTGAGGCGCCGGGTCCACTCCGGCATGCGGGCGGCACGGTGGCGGGCTGCCGGCCACCCGGCCGCGTCGCCGGCGGCGAGTCCCAGGAGGAGCCCCTCGACGGACCGGCGTCCTTCGCCGGCCGACGTGTTCCGGCGAAGCAGCTCCGCCGCGCGGCGCTCATCCGCAAAGGGGCCGCGGGTGCTGAGGTCCGAGCGTCCGACGTGCGCACCGGGGGCCCGGATCACGCGCCGCTGGGCGGGTTCCGCAGATGTGACCGGGCCGTGCCCACTCCGAGCACCGCCGTTGGGCCCCACGGGCCCGCCCGGGTCCGTACCTCCCGGCTCCGCGAGGGCCGGGACCGCCCC
>NZ_JBEXRZ010000295.1:0-7298 GCF_040613325.1 Streptomyces sp. NPDC006283
CCCTCGGGCCGGGCCTGGGCTCCGCGGGGTCTCACTACTAGCCCCGGGGGGGGGGGGGGGGGGCCCCCGGCCCCCCCCCACCCCTCACTCTCGTCCGCCACCTGACCGCGCGGTCTTCGGGCGTCCGGACCGAGCGACGGACAGACCGGCTAGAAGAAGACCGATCGGCGCTGCACCAGCAGTTTGTACAGCGTGTGCTGGATCTGCTCCCTCACCTGGTCCGTGAGGTTGAACATCAGCATCGGGTCCTCCGCCGCCTCCGGCGGGTACCCGTCCGTCGGGATCGGCTCCCCGAACTGGATCGTCCACTTCGTCGGCAGCGGCACCGCCCCCAGCGGCCCGAGCCACGGGAACGTCGGCGTGATAGGGAAGTACGGGAAGCCCAGCAGCCGCGCCAGTGTCTTCGCGTTCCCGATCATCGGGTAGATCTCCTCGGCTCCGACGATGGAGCACGGCACGATCGGCGCGCCGGCCCGCAGCGCCGTCGACACGAAGCCGCCGCGCCCGAAACGCTGCAACTTGTAGCGCTCGCCGAACGGCTTGCCGATGCCCTTGAAGCCCTCAGGCATCACGCCGACGACCTCGCCGCGCCGCAGAAGCCTTTCCGCGTCCTCCGTGCACGCCAGTGTGTGCCCCGCCTTGCGGGCGAGCTCGTTGACCACGGGCAGCATGAAGACCAGATCCGCGGCGAGCAGCCGCAGATGACGGCCCGCCGGATGGTTGTCGTGGACGGCGACCTGCAGCATCAGACCGTCCAGGGGCAGCGTCCCCGAATGGTTGGCCACCACCAGCGCCCCGCCCTCCGACGGGATGTTCTCGATGCCTTTCACCTCGACACGGAAGTACTTCTCGTACATCGGCCGCAGCATCGACATCAGGACCTGGTCGGTGAGCTCCGCGTCGTAGCCGAACTCGTCGACCTCGTAGTCGCCCGTGAGCCGGCGGCGCAGGAACGCCAGCCCGCCCGCGATCCTCCGGTCCCAGTCACCGGCGGCAGGACCCGGCGCCCCCAGGGGCTTCTCGCCGGCCTCCTGCCCGCCCGGCGCCTCACCGGCAAGGGCGGCTGCGCCGGCGGCGACCGAGGCGGCCGGGGAAGCTCCAGGAGCGCTCGTACCGCCGTCCCCCTCCTCGCCGCCCTGCCGGCCAGGCAGCGGGCTCACAGCCGCCTCCCGACCCACCGCCGGGTCGGCCTTCCTGCGCCCACCGGCCGCGGAGCGCCGCCGCACCGGGCGCTGCGCGCCGCCGCCGCGCGAACGATCGTCGTCGAACGGAATGACCTTGGCGTCCGCCATCGTCGGCTGTGCTCCTTATCCGGGCTGTCCGGTGCTGTGCGGGCTCTGCAGGGCCGCCGGCCCGCCGTCCCCCGAGGACAGCGCGCTCGCGACCTGGTCCACCGCCCTGGCGAGCTTTTCCGGAGGCAGCAGGCCAGGCCCCCGGCTGCGAGCGAAGTCCGCGAAGGTCTCCGCAGTCGTGTACTTGGGGCGGAACCCCAGGGTCTCGTGCATCTGGGCGGTGCTGACCACCCGCCCGTGCGTCAGCAGCCGGATCTGCTCGGGCGAGAAGTCGGTGATGCCGATCGTCCGCAGCGCGGAGCCCACCCAGGTGACCGCCGGCAGCAGCACCGGCATCGTCGGCCGCCCCAGCCGCCGCGAGCACTGGGAGAGGGTCAGCACGCCTTCCCCGGCGATGTTGAAGGTGCCGCTGTTGAGCGTGCCGCGGCGCGGCTCGTGCAACGCCAGCCGCAACACGTCGATGACGTCGTCCTCGTGGACGAACTGCAGCCGCGGGTCGTAGCCGAAGACGGTGGGCATCACCGGCAGGGCGAAGAACTCGGCGAGCGGCGAGTCCGCGCACGGCCCGAGGATGTTCGCGAACCGCAGCACGCACACGGCCACGTCCGGCCGGCGACGGGCGAAGCCGCGCACATACCCCTCGACCTCGACCGCGTCCTTGGCGAAACCGCCGCTGGGCAACGACTTGGGGGGCGTCGTCTCGGTGAAGACCGCCGGGTCGCGCGGGGCGGAGCCGTACACGCTCGTACTCGACTTGATCACGAGCCGCTTGACGGTCGGCGACTTCTGGCAGGCGCCGAGCAGCTGCATGGTGCCGATGACGTTGGTCTCCTTGACCGACGTGCGGCCCCCCGCCCCCAGCGGTGTCCCGGTGACGTCCATGTGCACGACCGTGTCGACGTCGTGCTCGGCGAGGACCCTCGCGATCGCGGGCTGCCGGATGTCGGCACGTACGAAGTCGGCGCCGCCCAGATGGTGCCCGGGCCCCACGGCGTCGACCCCGATCACCCGGTCCACTTCGGGATCCCGCTGGATCCGCCGCACAAGGCGGCCGCCCAGCTGCCGGGCCACTCCGGTGACGAGCACGACCTTGCCCAAGATCAGCGCCTTCCCCTAGGTCCTGGCGTCACCGTAGCGCGTCACTGTTGCACTGTGGTGACGCGACGACGGACTTTTGCCACGTCGCGACCCGCATCGCGGGGACAAGCACCTCGGCCCCTCCACCGGTCGGTGGAGGGGCCGAGACACGTACAGCTGCCGCTTACTTCTTGTTGCGACGCTGAACGCGGGTGCGCTTGAGCAGCTTGCGGTGCTTCTTCTTGGCCATCCGCTTGCGCCGCTTCTTGATAACAGAGCCCACGACTACCCTCGCTCACTTCTCTTCACTCGGTGCGGGGCGTCTGGGCCCACACGACCTACGTCGGCCTAGCCTACCTGCCGCCGAGTGAGGGACGTAATCCGAGGGGAATCGTCCGGCCTCTGTTACGCGGATTCCACCCCCACGAAGGATTCGCGGAGATACTCGTGAACCGCTTGCTCCGGTACCCGGAAGGACCTCCCCACCCGAATCGCCGGCAGATGACCGCTGTGCACCAAGCGGTACACCGTCATCTTCGACACCCGCATTACCGAGGCAACTTCCGCCACGGTAAGGAACTTGACCTCGTTGAGAGGCCTCTCGCTGCCAGCAGCCATGACCCACCTGTACCTTCCGCACCCGACGCGCACCGGCTTCCCCTCCGGTGACTCTTCGTCGCTGTGCGCTCACTGCCCAGACTAGGGGCGGGTGATGCGAGTGGGGAAGAGGAGCAGCGTTCAGCCGCCTACTGTGACAGACACGCCCGATTGAGCACATAGCGCGTCAAGGGCCGGTAGAAATCGGCCCGTACGGCGTCATCAAGCGGAACCGCGACCGATACCTGCCCCTCCACCTCGCCGACGAACACAGCGGGATCGTCCGTGTCGGCCAGACCGATCGCCTCGATGCCCAGCTGACCTGCCCCGCAGACCCAGCCGTGGTCTCCCACGACAAGATCGGGCAGCGGCCCGCCGGCGGCCGCGGCGGCCTCGAGAGCGACCCTGACCGGTAGCGGCGAATGGCTGTGCGCGCCGGCCTCCCGCGCTCCGGCTTCGTGCAGCAGTGCCACCCCTCGTACGTACTCGAGGCCGTACGTGCGTACGCCGAACCGGGTCGTTATGTCGACACATCGCCCCTGCGCGGGTGTGAGTACGGAACAGCCGGCCGCCGACACGGCGTCTGCCAGATCGGCGTAGAACCCGAGCAGACGGTGCGGATGACCGGTCCCGAACAGCACGGACCCCCCTCGCGCGGCCACCGCGCCCAGCCGCTCCGCGAACGCGCCTAGCCTGCACAGGGTCCTCTCCGGGTCGATGACGTCCGTCCCCGTCACATCGTCCGGGTCCCCAGAGACCCCGCACCTCTCCGCCATGAGGGCGACGATGTCGCGCACACTCCAGGACCACCGGGGGTCGAGCCCGATCGTGACCCGGGGGTCCCTTGCCACAAAGGCCCGGTAGCTCCGCAGACTCGCCTCCCGCGACGTGGCGACATCCCCGGCCAACCGCGACGCCAGCAGATGGGCCCGCAAAGCTCCTGTGCTCAACACGCTCCCGATGCTGGCCCACCGGGACGATCACCGCGCCAAAACTCCCGAAACCCGCCACAGTTGGCGTAACACCGCGGTGGGCCGGCCCACCGGCACGCTCGCGCTACGCCAGGAGTCCACGCAACGGGAAGACCGCCCGCCTCGTCGCCAGCACCGCCTGGTCCAACCGGTCCGCCGGATCGTAGCCCTCTTCCCAGGGGCGCCACCGGACGGGCCACCGCCCGTCGGTCATCCGCGCCGGCGCCAACTGCCGCGCCCTCGCGTAGACCTCGTCCCGCCATGACGACGGGATGACCGACTCGGGATCCACGGGCTCGTGCGCCGCGATCCCCACCAGGTGCGTCCACGAGCGGGGGACGACGTCGACGACCGCGTAACCGCCGCCGCCGAGCGCCACCCACCGGCCGCCCTCCGTGTGCTCGTGCGCGAGCGCGTGGCACGCCTCCTGCACCGCGCGCTGGGCGTCCAGTGAGACCGCCAAGTGCGCCAGCGGGTCCTCGAAATGGGTGTCCGCGCCATGCTGCGTGACGAGCACCTGCGGCCGGAAGTCGGCGAGCAGTTCGGGCACGACCGCGTGGAAGGCCCGCAGCCACCCTTCGTCGCCCGTGCCCGCCGGCAGTGCCACGTTCACCGCCGAGCCCTCCGCCGCACCGGCCGCGCCCGTCTCCTCGGGCCAGCCGGTCTGCGGGAACAGCGTCCGCGGATGCTCGTGCAGCGACACCGTCAGGACCCGCGGGTCGTCCCAGAACGCCGCCTGCACGCCGTCCCCGTGGTGCACGTCCACGTCGACGTACGCGACGCGCTCCGCGCCGAGCTCCAGCAGCCGCGCGATCGCCAGCGACGCGTCGTTGTAGATGCAGAAACCGGAGGCGCCGCCCGGCATCGCGTGATGCAGACCGCCCGCGAAGTTCACCGCGTGTGCTGCGTCACCCCGCCACACGGCTTCGGCCGCGCCGACCGACTGCCCGGCGATCAGCGCCGACGCCTCGTGCATCCCGGCGAACGCCGGATCGTCGACCGTGCCGAGACCGTACGACTGGTCGGCGGCCTTCGGGTCGACGGACGCCGCACGGACGGCGTCGATGTAGTCCTCCCGGTGCACGAGCCGCAGCGTCGACGCCCCCGCGGGCTTCGCGGCGACCACGTCCATCGCCCGGTCGAGCCCGTACGCCCGCACCAGCCCCATGGTCAGCGCGAGCCGCACCGGATCCATCGGATGGCTGTCCCCGAAGTCATACTTCGTTACCGCCTCGTCCCACATCAACAACCCGCGGCCGCTCATGCCCGCCACCGTATCGGGCGGTCCCGTCGCCGAACGACCTGGCATACACCAACGTCACGAGCACGAGCACCATCGGCACCAGCATCGCCCAGCGGTAGCTCCACGCGTCTCCGAGCGCACCCACGAGGGGCGACCCGATGAGGAACCCGACATAGTTGAAAACGTTCAGCCGCGCCACGGCCGCATCGCTCCGGCCCGTGCTGTCGCTCTCCCCGGCGTCCTTGTCACCGGCGTGACTGTGCTCGGCGTGGCTCTGCTCGGCATGCCGGCCGGCCGCGGCGAACGTCTGCGGAACGAGCACACACAGCCCGAGGCCCAGCAGCGTGAACCCGAGGATGCCGATCCATGCCCCTGGCGCCACCGCGACCACACCGAACCCGGCCGCCGCCAGCACCGCCCCGCCCCTCACGACCGCCACCGCCCCGAAGCGCCGCACCCCCAGGTCGCCCACGGCGCGCCCGATGAGCGTCGTCACCATGTAGGCGTTGTACGGAACGGTCGCCAGCTCCTCCGAGCTCCTCAGCACGTCCTGCAGGTACTTGGCACTCCAGTTGGAGACGGTCGAGTCCCCGATGTACGCGAACGTCATCACCAGGCAGAGCGGCAGCAGCATCCTGAACGGCACCCCTCCCGCGGCCGCCCCCTGCCCGCGGTCCTCGACGACTTCGGCGCGGCGCGCGTCGACGTACCACCGGCTTCCCGCCAGCGCAGCCGGCACGAGCACCAGCACCACCGGCAGGTAGGAGACGACAAGCGCCAGGTCCCAGTGGGCGCCGGCCCAAGCGAGCGAAGCCCCGATGATTCCGCCGAGGCTGTACGCGGCGTGGAAGCCCAGCATGATGCTGCGTCCGTAGGCCCGTTGAAGGCTGACCCCCAGCATGTTCATGGAGGCGTCCAGCGCCCCGACGGACAGCCCGAAGACACCGAGGGCGCCCGCCACCTGCCAGATCTCGTCCCCGGCCGCAACGCCGAGCAGGGACAGGAACACCACCGGCTGCACCCAGCGCAGCACCGTGCTCACCGGAGTCCGACGCACGAGCCGCTCGGTCAGCACGCTCCCCACGCCGGCGAGGATCGGCACGGCCGCAAGGAACAGGGGCAGCAGGGCGTCGGATATCCCGTACCGCTCCTGGATGGCAGGGATGCGTGTCACGAGGAGCGCGAACGCGACGCCCTGCGAAAAGAAGCTGAACGCCAGAGAGGCCCGTCCGTGGCGCAACCGCGGATCTGTCATGGCCGCACAGCGTATGCCCAGCACCTACCGTGCGGTAGGCGGATCACACGAGCAGTGCGGGCAGCTCTTCCATGGCTCCGAAGTGGCCGTTGACTCCCGCGAGTTCCGTCGCCGCCGTCATGGCCGTGAAGCCGTAGACATCCATCCCCGCCGCCAGGGCCGCCTGCACGCCGAGTCGGCTGTCCTCCACGACCACGCACCGCTCCGGCGCCACGCCCATCCGCTCGGCGGCATGGAGGAAGAGGTCGGGCGCCGGCTTGCCCGTGCCCACGTCCTGCGCGCTGAAGACGATGCCGTCCGTGAACCACCGGTCCAGCCCCGTCCGACGGTGCCCCACCCGGATTCGCTCATGGCTGCCTGAGGAGGCCACGCAGTACGGCACTCCATCGGCCCGGAGCTTCTCCAGCACCTCGGTCACACCGTTCACGGCCGTCAACTCCCGCTCGAACGCGGCGAAGACGCGAGCGTGAAAGACATCGTCGAAGTCGGCGGGCAGCGCCTGCCCCGTCCTTTCACGCACCAGGTCATGGATGCGGTGAACCGCGGAGCCCATGTAATCGCGCAGGGAATCCTCGTAAGAAGTGGGGTGACCCAGCTCGGTGAGATAGGCGGCCAGGATGGTGTTGGACAGAGGTTCACTGTCGACGAGCACACCGTCGTTGTCGAAGATGACGAGGTCATAGCGCATGCCCTCGACCCTAATCGACCCTCCATGGCCGTAAACGCAGAAAAGCCCCGCACCACGAGGGTGCGGGGCTTTCCCACAATGATTGTTCGGCGGCGTCCTACTCTCCCACAGGGTCCCCCCTGCAGTACCATCGGCGCTGAAAGGCTTAGCTTCCGGGTTCGGAATGTAACCGGGC
>NZ_JBEXRZ010000296.1:0-7286 GCF_040613325.1 Streptomyces sp. NPDC006283
CGATCCGGCAGCAACGGCTCGATGCGTGCCCACTGGGCGTCAGTCAACGACACACATCAACCAACGATCAGATGATCCGAAGGAAACGGCCTAGTCGGGTGCACTCTCCTGGGCGGGTTCCTTGGATGCCGGGTGATCTGGACCGCTGGCCGAGTCGGCGGCACGCAGCGCCGCTTCGACCCGGCGGTTGCTGGTCATGGATGCCGTGACGGTCGTCATCGCCAGGAGGAGGACGGCGGCGGCGTAGAGCGGGGTGCGGATGTCGTAGGTGGTGGCCAGCCAGCCGCCGAGGAAGGCCCCGATGGGGGCGGCGCACATGGCCAGCATGCGGGAGGTGGAGGCGACCCGGCCCATGAGGTGGGCCGGGACGATCGCCTGCCGGAGGGAGGGCCCAAGCACCATCGTGGCACCCATGCCGGCCCCGCAGACGGCGAGCGCCAGCCCGGCCACGTACGGGTTCGGGGCAGCGGCCAGGCTCAGGATGGCAAGCCCTTCGACGGCGGCTGTGCAGGTCAGTGCGGTGCCGGTGCCGAGTCGTCTGCCGAGGTAGGAAGCGATGCCCGCACCGAGCAGGCCGCCGGTGGCCTCCGCTGTGAGGAGCAGGCCGAAGCCGTAGGTGTCGATACCGAGGCGGTCGTGCGCGAAGAGGGCGAGGACGGTCTCCACAGCAAGGAAGGCGACGTTCCCGACCGCCGGGCGGAGCGCGAGCCCGAGCAGCAACCGGTCCCGGAAGACGTACGAGGCCCCGGCCCGCGCTTGCCGTAGCAGCGACTCGCGGATCTCCGGCATGGGCCGGGGCATGGCGGGAAGCGACCGTACGAGCAGTGCGGAGACCATGAACGACACCGCGTCGGCGAGCAGCGGAACCGCACGCCCGAGCGCGAGCAGCGCACTGCCCGCAGGCGGCCCCGCGAAACCGGACATGGCGGTCTGGGCTCCGCGCAGGCGGGAGTTGGCGCGTTCCAAGAGTGCGGGGTCGCGGCCGAGTAGATCCGGCAGGTAGGCCGTGGCGGCCGTGTCGAAGAAGAGTCCGCCGAGGCCGAGCAAGAAGGCGACGGCCGCGAGCAGCGGAATGCTCAAGCCGTCGAGCGCTGCCGCTGCCGCCGGTATCGCGAGCAGTACCGCACGCGCCGCATCCACGACCCACATCGTGCGCCGACGGTCCCAGCGATCCACCAGCGCACCGCCGAGCACCCCGAAGAGCAGCCACGGCAGCGTCCCGGCGGCCGTGACGACGGCGAGCGCCATCGGATCCCGCGTCAACGTCAACGCGAGCAGCGGCAGCGCGGCATGCGACACCCCGTCACCGAGCGAGGACACCGTTTGCGCAGTCCACAGCCGTCCGAACCCCGTCGGCAACTTCCGAACTGAGGTCACTTGGCGCCCCCCTCGGCCTGCTCGCGCGGTGCCGGGTGGAACAGTGCGAAGACGAGTGACACATCCGGCAGCGACGGATCGGACAGCTCCCGGTACTCGTCCGCCAGTGCCTGCAGCCGCGCCCCCAGCTGAGCGAACTGCTCCTCGGTGAGCCGCAGATGCGCCATCCGTACGTGCCGCTCGCCATCCGCCGGCGACGCCTCCAGGTCTGCCACCGCATGGCGCATCAGCACATCCGGCCCTCCCTCGCCCGGATCCGGCAGCTCGATCGACCGTGCAGCCATCGCGTAGTACCGCTCGGTGACACCCCGCACCTTCCGCGTCCGCACCACCTTCACCAGGCCGGCCCGCTCCAGCAGCCGCACGTGATAGCTGGAACTCCCCTTCGCAAGGCCCACCCGCTCGGCGATCTGCGTAATCGTCGCGGGCTCGAAGCGGAGCACGGCCATGATCCGGTGACGCGTGAGATTGGAGACGGCGCGCAGTTGTTCGTCCGTGGTGACGTGAAACGTCTCGGGAAGATCATCGGTAGGCATGCGAGCAATGGTCAACGATTCTTGACCATTGAGCAAGGGGATTTCGCGCGGACCTCCAGAATCTGCTGTCCGGCGCGTGAGACCTTCTGTCAAAGCCCCCCCGTTGCTGAACCAAGCACCTACTCACACCCGGGCAGCCCGTATGCCTCGGCAGCAATCGAACGACCGCTGGCCTTCGTGCCTCCCGAAGTGGTGAACATCTGCTGTCGGTTCTCGTGAACAAGGCCAACGCCGCGCTGCTCGGCGTCGATCGCGCGTTGGGACCATCCCCGCGGGTGCGGGGAGCAGGGCGATGGCGGACGCCTCCAGCTCGGGCATCTGGGGACCATCCCCGCGGGTGCGTGTCCGCTCCCTCCCGCCGGGCCTCGGACCCGGACGCCGCGGCACGCACCCGGCATCACCTGCGCCTGGCAGGGCTCGGACGTGGAGGGCGGGGAGCCTGCGCTCTGTCCGCGCGTCAACTCCGCTAAGCGAGCCACGATTTCGGGGCCCTCCCCCGGCTGAGCGGAAGGGAGCCCGTGAGCGGATACGGGCCCGTCCCCGCCGTCCCGGAGGCGGCGGGGACGGCGGCGCGTCCGCCCGTGATGACCCATCAGTCAGTGCGCCAACTCGTCGGCCACCTCTTTCACCGCGTCCAGCGAACCTGCCAGTGCCTCCCGTGACGCGGCTCGGGCCCGGCGCAATCTCTCGTACCCATACCCGGCGAACGCCACAGCCCCTATGCCGTACGCAGCCGCCAACGCCCCCGTCACCCGCGGCGCCGGCCACACCCGCTCCAGCGCCCGCACCGCCGACTCCTGAGCCGTCAGCAGAGCCAGCACACCGAGCACCCCGCCCGCCCCCAGAGCCGCCGATCCCCGGCGCCCCTCGGACACGGCAGCCACCAACTCCGCCTTCACCTGGTCAATATCCTCACGGACCAACTCGATCACATCCTGTGACAGTGGTTGCATGCCTTCTCGGTACCCCTGACGCGGCCGGGCAGACAGCGTCAGATCGCCACGCGCACCACCGAGAGATGACAGCCGCAGTGCGGCTTCGGGCGATACGCCTGCCGGCCTTGATCTGCTCGACGGTCTCGCCGTCCGCCCCTCGACGGCGATGGTGCACGGCAGGGCAAGGACCACCCCCGCGGGCGCGGGAAGCAGACCTCCCACAAGCCGATCACCCAGGTGCAGCTGGGACCATCCCCGCGGGTGCGGGGAGCAGGATGCGGTGACGTCCTTCTGGGCGTTCGCCCAGGGACCACTGGATCGTCCCGTACTTCCGACGCCGTCCAGCGGCCATCGGCGCCACCCCCTGGCTCCTTGCGCGTTGTTGCCGCCCGTCCTACCCCGCCCCCACGACCGGCACACCGCGCGCCTGTTGGGGTGCGCGCCGGTGTTCCGGAGGGAGGGGTGGAGATGCACCAGGTGCGGATGCGGTCGGCGGCCTGGTAGACGTTCGTCTTGCCGGCCTGGATGTCGCGCACCAGGTCGACCATGGCCCCGTACGGAGGGTCGATGCCCTCACCGGAGGCGTGCATGTATGCCGCGGCGACCTGGCATGCGTAGAGGCTGTTGCGGTAGGGCAGCGGCTGGAGGCGGACCAGGGTGTGCAGCAGGGCGGCGGCGCGCCAGGCGGGGTCGGGGTCGGCGGTGGCGGGGCGGGGGATGCGGGTCTTGTGGCGGGCGACGGCGGCCACCAGGGCGGAGTAGTCGGCGACGCTGACGTCTTCGGGGACGGCTTGTTCCTGGACGTCCAGGAGCCAGGAGACGTCGATGTAGAGGATCATCAGGCCGCGTCCGCCCCCTGCCGGCGACGGGCGGCGGGCGGGACTTCGTCGGGGAAGGCGTCGTCG
This sequence comes from Streptomyces sp. NPDC006283, assembly GCF_040613325.1. NCBI lineage: Bacteria > Bacillati > Actinomycetota > Actinomycetes > Kitasatosporales > Streptomycetaceae > Streptomyces > Streptomyces sp. NPDC006283. The sequence goes on from NZ_JBEXRZ010000296.1 coordinate 3,754, forward strand.
AACTCGTTCCGGTGGGTCTCGCCCCAGGAGACGGCGTAGCGGACGAACTGCAGGCGCTGCTGTTCGCGTAGCGGCAGGTCGTGGACGTACTGCTTGAGGGACTTGCCTTCGGCGGCCGCGGCGGCGCGGACCGCTTCGAGCTCTTCATCGCTGAAGGTGATGTTCCAGGACGGCATACCGCCCTGGTACCTAGTAGGTACCTGGGGGGCCAGGGTCGGACGGTGCTCTGCATAAACCGCGGGCCACACGCGGGACGGGGCGGTCAGGCGAAGGCGGGGGCAGGGTCCTCGGCGGTCCAGTCGCCGTCGAAGAGTGCGGCGCCGAGGCGCTCGTGCTCCGCGGCGAGCTGTCCGGCGCGGTGCTTGGTTCGGGTCGTGGCGAACCCGGGGCCGATCTTGACGGTGTCGCCGTCGACGGTGATCGCCTCCCGGGCCTCGGGGGCGCGGCGTTTCGCGGTGGAGGAACAGCTCGAGGAGCTGCACGGTCTGGGCGAACGTGCGGCGGGCTGCGGGGCGCGGCACCCGGCTTCGGGCCCTGGGCCCGCATCTACCGCCCTGCCACAGCGGGCCGGCGCCAGTGCGTGCAGCTCGCCGTCCTTCCCTGGGGTGCTCTCAACCCCCGGTCCTGGGGGAACATCTGAGCGCGGCCGTACCGGCGAGTCCCGCAGCAGCGCCGTGAAGAAGCGGGCGCATAACTCTGGTCATGGGCGGTCCTCCTGCTGAGCAATCAATCTCGAGTCGGTGCCCCGTACTCAGAGACTGAGCTTCAAGTCCCATTTCCGTGGACGCTCCGCATCACAGGACGTGTGAGTGGACGACGGCGGGACCAGCGGTAGAAGCGTCCGCATAGCCCCGGTTCGGGGTGAACAACCACCCCAGCCCGTCCTGATCGGATAACGGTGGCGACTGGCGGCGAACCTGTCGGAGGCCGAGCAGCTCCAGCTCCGTCACCGGCCTCTGTTCGGGTCTGCGGCCTCGGAACCACCCTGGTGAATCCTGCAACAGCGGCCTATGAGAGGGCAGCGGCGGTAGACCGTCTGAATCAACCCTTTTCCCGGTGGACTTGGAGCTGACGGTCAGACAATCCCTCGGGGCTGTCCACGGAACCCGCACGTACCGAGGTGTCCAGGCCACCGATCCGATCGGCGAGTTTCCGCAAGGCTTCGCAAGACGGGGAGCCGGGTTGAGCTGTACTCACCAACAACCACTGGTCCGGGTCACCGGGAAAGATAAGGGCCTCATAGTTCAAGGTGATTTCGCCGAGCAGGGGGTGCCGGTAGTGTGTGGCGCCGTGGGAACTCCTCCACATCGTGTGCGGCCCACCATCGGCGAAAGTCTTCGTCTACGGCCGACAGCTGATCCATTAGCTCGGTCAGTTGCGGATCGTTCGGATGCCGACCCGCATACAGGTGCAATCCTGTGACGACCATGCGGGCGGCCATGTCCCAGTCAACAAATAGTTCACGCGCCGCAGGGTCGATAAATACAAATCGCGCCCAATTGCGCTCGCGGGCCGGTACGGCGTCGAAATCGACATATACCGCGCAAGCCATTCGATTAAGGGCAAGGACGTTCATGCGGCCGTCCATAATCATGGCAGGGGTATCCCGAAGAACCTCAAGCAGCGCGTACGCACCCGGACGCACTCGCCATGGAACGGCGGGCTGGCTCACTCGGGGCATGGACTGCGGTCTGGCCAGGTTGAACAGATGCGCACGCTCGACATCATCCAGCCGCAGAGCGCGGGCTACGGCCTCCAACACCGCTTCCGAGGCGTTGGCCACCCGTCCGCGTTCCAGACGGATGTAGTAGTCCGCGCTCAATCCGGCCATGAGTGCAACCTCCTCACGGCGGAGTCCCGGAACACGGCGGCTCGCCCCCGGCGTGACCCCGACCTGCTCAGGAGCCACCCGGGCGCGCCGCGAGCGCAGAAAATCGCTCAGTTCTTTGTTGTCACCTGAACCGGACGACGTCGTGCCCATATATTGAGGCTAGTCCTCGACGCACCATCCCGGCAAACGCACAGGGGAATAATTCGGCCGCATAAGCCACTCCCTGCCAACGGAAAGGAAACTCCCTGAAACGGTCGCCCTACAAGAGCGAAGGGTGGAGCCGTCCCCCTTACCGCCGGACCAGCGAGTGACGTCGAGTAAACAGACGCTTTCCGAATATAGCCTTGGCGATTAAAAAGGGGATTCGGGGGTTCCTCAATGCCCTGATACGTTGCTGCGAAAGTGGGCCGTCGAGGAACTTCTGGGGAAGAGGTGCTCATGCGCCGGCACCGGCTCGCCTTCCACGTCAATCCGGCTGCGGTACCTGCCAATACCCCATCCGCCGCGGGATGTGATCATGCTCTCGGGACACGCGGAAATGCGTGAGCTGAGGCTGCGTGTGCCGTCATGGCCGCGCAGGCGGTCCGGCAGCTGCTGCCGCGGGCTGCCCACACCGGCCACGTCCGTTGGGCCCACAGACCATCTCCGGTTAGGGCCCAGTGACGGGCGCGCATGATCTCGCCGACGGCGGGGCCAGCGGTGGAGCCGAATGCCTTGCTGTCGTCCAGGCGTCGGCCCGGGGCCGTGTCGACGACCTTTTCGCCGTTTCCGTCTCGCCGAGGATCAAGCTTCGTTATCCGCCTGCATCGGCGGTTACTCAGCGACAGGGAAAGGGGGCCTGCCAGTACCTGGACCAGTAGGCCATGGCCGAGGTAGGCCTGCTTAACCGCCCCCAGGTGCCCTTCCGGCTGGTTCTCTGGACTGCAGGTCAGCACAAGGCCCGCAGGACACGCCGACCTCGCCGACCAAGGCGAAACCCCGTTCGACGGTCTGGTGACGCATTGGGCGTAATCCACCGACGTCAAGAAACAAGGACACCTCCATGGATCTGAAGCTCGAAATGATCGTGCTGCCCGTCTCCGACATCGACCGGGCCAAGGCCTTCTACGAGAAGGTCGGATTCCGCCTGGACGTCGACTACACGGCCAACGAGGACGTCCGGGTCGTGCACTTCACACCGCCCGGCTCCGAGTGCTCGATCATCTTCGGCGAGGGGATGACGCCCATCGCACCCGGCTCCATCCAGGGCCTGTACCTCATCGTCTCCGACATCGAGGAGGCCCGTGCGGAGCTCGTCGGCCGCGGGATCGAGGTAAGCGAGATCTTCCACGACGCAGGCGGCCTCTTCCACGGCCACGAGAGCGGGGACGTCACCCACCACCGCCCCGGCCAGGAGCGGCTGGCCGGCCTGCACCCCGAGCGCGCCTCCTACGGCTCCTTCCTCACCTTCAGCGACCCGGACGGCAACGGCTGGGTGCTCCAGGAGGTCACGCAGCGCCTCCCCGGCCGCTGAACACCGCCACAAACCACCATCCATCGGCCGAAGACCGGCACCGGACCGCCGGCCGAGCGGAGTCATGCAAGCAATGAGGAAACGAAACAGTGAGGAACGCAGCAGTGATGAACGAGACCACCCGTACCTACGACGTGATCGTGATCGGCGGGGGCCCGGTCGGCGAGAACGTGGCCGAACGCGCTCGAG
>NZ_JBEXRZ010000297.1:0-7182 GCF_040613325.1 Streptomyces sp. NPDC006283
GGCGTGGGAGGTACCCCCACCTCCGCCTTGCGATCCACGGCACCAGACCCCTCCCCCTACGCCCTGCGGGCGTAGGGGGACCCCCACACTGATCCGGCCTGATCCAAACGAAAGACCCTGGGGCATGGCGGCCGTGGGCGGAGTTCGAGACGCGGGGTTCGGTGGAGGTCCGGTGGGGGTCCCCCACGCCGCCAGGCGTAGGGGGAGGAGCCCCCGAATCCCGCGCGGAGCGCCCCCGGGCTACGCCGTCAGCTCGTCCGTCACCGACAGCGCCGCGTCCAGCGCGGCCAGGCCCTCCTTCGCCTCCGCCTCCGTCACGTTGCACGCAGGGACCGCGTGTGTGCGGTTCATGTTGATGAAGGGCCACAGGCCGTTCTTCTTGCAGGCCGCCCCGAACGCCGCCATCGGCGCCGCCGCCTCGCCCGCCGCGTTGTACGGGACCAGAGGTTCGCGGGTCTCGCGGTCGCGGACCAGCTCGAGGGACCAGAAGACGCCGAGGCCGCGGACCTCGCCCACCGACGGGTGGCGTTCCGCGAGTTCGCGCAGGCCGGGGCCGAGGACGGTCTCGCCGATGTGGGCCGCGTGCTCGACGACCTTCTCCTCCTCCATGGCCTGGATCGTGGCGACTGCCGCCGCGCACGCCAGCGGGTGGCCGGAGTAGGTGAGGCCGCCCGGGTAGGGCCGTTTGTCGAAGGTCGCGGCGATCTCGGCGGAGATCGCCACGCCGCCGAGCGGCACGTACCCCGAGTTGACGCCCTTCGCGAAGGTCATCAGGTCCGGCACCACGTCGAAGTGCTCGGCGGCGAACCACTTGCCCGTACGGCCGAAGCCGGCCATGACCTCGTCGAGGACGAAGACGATGCCGTACCGGTCGCAGATCTCGCGGACACCCGCGAGATAGCCGGGCGGCGGCGTCATGATGCCGGCCGTGCCGGGCACGGTCTCGAGGATGATCGCCGCGATCGTCTGTGGCCCTTCGAAGGCGATGGTGTCCTCGAGGTGCTGGAGGGCACGAGCGCATTCCTCCGACTCCGTCGAGGCGTAGAAGGGGGAGCGGTAGAGGAACGGGCCCCAGAAGTGGACGACGCCCGCGGTGCCGTTGTCGTTGGCCCAGCGGCGCGGGTCACCGGTGACGTTGATCGCGGTGGCGGTGCCGCCGTGGTACGAGCGGTAGGCGGAGAGCACCTTCGGACGGCCGGTGTGCAGACGGGCCATGCGGATGGCGTTCTCGACGGCCTCCGCGCCGCCGTTGGTGAAGAAGATCTTGTCCAGATCGCCGGGTGTGCGCTCGGCGATCAGCCGGGCGGCCTCGGAACGGGACTCGATCGCGAACGCGGGGGCGAACGTGGCCAGCTTCCCGGCCTGCTCCTGGATCGCGGCGACGACCTTCGGGTGCTGGTAACCGATGTTGGTGTAGACGAGGCCGCTGGTGAAGTCGAGGTAGCGGTTTCCGTCGTAGTCCCAGAAGTAGGACCCCTCTGCGCCGGCGACGGCGAGCGGGTCGATCAGGCCCTGGGCGGACCAGGAGTGGAACACGTGCGCGCGGTCCGCAGCCTTGACGGCGGCACCGGCCTGGGGGTCGGCATGAGGGGTCATGCGGCCCAGCGTAAGGAACGGCCGGCGGGGTCGACATGGCCACCTTGTATGGACTCGGCCGCTTATCTGGGCAGGGTGTCGGGCTTTCGGCTGCCCCGCGGGCGCCGTGGCGCCCGCTCCGCCCGCCGGCGGCGTACATTGACAGCATGCTGTCGAAATGACAGAGTGCTGTCATCGGAGAACGTCAAGGAGGGCACCATGACCCGCAGGACAGTTCATCTGGCCGTGTACGACACCTACGCCGACTGGGAGACGGGCCACACCACCGCCCACCTCACCCAGAACGGCTACACCGTGAAGACGGTCGGTCTGAACACCGACCCCGTCACCACCATGGGCGGCGTCCGCATCCAGCCCGACCTCGCCCTCGCCGACCTGGACCCGGCCGACAGCGCACTGCTGATCCTCACCGGTGCGGACCTGTGGGACACGGGCGACGAGCTCGCGCCGTTCGCCGCGGCGGCGCGCACCTTCCTCGACGCCGGCGTCCCGATCGCCGCGATCTGCGGCGCGACCGCCGGTCTCGCCCGGGAGGGCCTGCTCGACGACCGGCCCCACACCAGCGCCGTCTCGTTCTATCTGGACGCCACGGGTTACAAGGGCGGCGAGCACTACGTGGACACGGACGCCGTCACCGACGGCAACCTGATCACCGCCGGGCCGACCGAGCCCGTCGCCTTCGCCCGCGAGGTCTTCGCCCGGCTCGGGGTCTACAAGGGCGAGAAGCTGGACGCCTGGTACCGGCTGTTCCACGACTCGGACCCGTCGGCCTTCGAGATCCTGAACTCATGAGGCCCGCACACCACCCCCAGGAGCTGCTGACCCGCACGGCGCTCGGCGTTTTCCGACTGAACGGCCAGTTCGTCACCGTCTCCGACGGGCTGGCCCGGGAGGCCGGACTGACCGCCGCGCGCTGGCAGGTCCTCGGCGCCGTACTGCGTGAACCGCAGTCCGTCGCCGGGATCGCCCGCACGATGGGCATCACGCGGCAGAGCGTCCAGCGCATCGCCGACGTGCTGGCCGGGCAGGGCCTGGCGGAGTACCGCCCGAACCCCACCCACCGCCGCGCCAAGCTGCTGCACGCAACGGAAGAGGGACGGGCGGCGATCGAGAAGATCGACCCCGGTCACGCCGCGCTGGCGAACCGACTGCTGGAGCTGCTCGGACCGGAGCAGTTCGCGGAGACCGCGCGGGTGCTGGAGCAGCTGTCGAAGGCGATGGCCACGGTCGAGGCGGACGGCGTGGGCGGGCCGGCAGGCGCGGACGAGGAGGCGGACGAGGACGGGTAGCGCATCGGACGGCCGCCCGGGCGGCCTCGATCCCTGACCCGCCGGGCGGCCGCAGAGGCGCACTATCCTCGGTCCGTCGAGCATTTCGGTACGGGGGAAGGGCCGCGCGGCGATGGAGCAGCTGGCACCGGGGGATCCGCAACACATCGGGGAGTACCGGCTCCTGGCCCGGCTGGGAGCGGGCGGCATGGGGCAGGTGTATCTCGCGCGCTCCGACCGTGGGCGGACCGTCGCGGTCAAACTGGTACGTCAGGAGCTCGCGGAACAGGAGGAGTTCCGCAACCGCTTCCGCCTCGAGGTACGGTCCGCGTTGCGCGTCGGCGGCCAGTGGACCGCGCCCGTGCTCGACGCGGACACCGAGGCGCTGATCCCGTGGGTCGCCACCGGATACATAGCCGGGCCCGCGCTGCACGCCGTCGTCTCCGGCGGGCACGGGCCGCTGCCCGAGCGCAGTGTGCGGCTGCTGGCCTCCGGGCTCGCCCACGCGCTGACCGACATCCACGGCGCGGGTCTCGTCCACCGCGACCTCAAGCCGTCGAACATCCTGCTCACCATCGACGGGCCGCGTGTCATCGACTTCGGCATCGCCCGCGCGCTGGACACGGTCACCGACGGTGGTCTGACCCGCACCGGAGCGCTCGTCGGCTCCCCCGGCTTCATGTCGCCCGAACAGGTGCGCGGCGGCCGGGTCACCGCGGCCGGCGACATCTTCTGCCTCGGGTCCGTACTCGCGTACGCGGCCACCGGCCGGCTTCCGTTCGGCTCCGCGGACAGCGGCGGACATGCGCAGATGTTCCGCATAGCCCAGGAGGAACCGGACCTGACCGGTGTGCCCGAGGGGCTCGTCGACCTGATCCGCGACTGTCTGTGCAAGGACGCCGAGTCCCGGCCGACGCTCCCGCAGATCCTGGACCGGACGACCACCGACGCCGACGGCGAGCCCTGGCTGCCGGGAACGCTGATTGCCCAACTGGGTCGTCACGCCGTGCAGTTGCTGGAGGTCGAGCAGCCGCGGACGGTGGTGCAGCCGCCGACTCAGACCGCGCCGCCCCAGCGGACACCCCGGCCGACGCCCCCACCGACACCCGCTCCGGCTCCGCCCGGGCCGGCGTACGGCCATCCGCAGCAGCCGTACCACCCCGGCCCGTACGCGCACCCCGCTCCCACCCCGTACGCGCACCCTGCCCCCGCCCCGCGCCGCAGCTCCCGTGGCGGGACCGTGGCCCTGATCGCGGTCGCGCTGGTCGTCGCGCTCGGCGCGGGCGGCTCCGTCTACGCGTTCATGTCCAAGGACGACGACAAGAACACGACTGCGGACCCGAAGCCGTCCCCGAAGCCCTCCCCCTCCCCCACCTCCTCCGGAACTCCGGCGCCGACGCCCTCCGGTTCGCCCTCGACGGCCCAGACCTCCGGCGGCGTCCCGCAGGAGTACGTCGGGACGTGGCAGGCGTCCTTCGACACCGCGGACGGCACCAACACCCGGACCATGACGATCGCCCAGGGCCGGACGGGCGAGCAGGTCATGACGCTGACCGGCACGGGCCCGAACTACGACTGCGGCTGGTCCGCCACCCTGCGCGCCTCCGGTCCGCCCCTGGAACTGGACCCGACGGCCGTGACGTTCGGCGACCGGGTGTCCTGCGCCCCCGGCCAGTGGAGCCGGCTGAGCATGCCGAACGACACGACCCTCGTCCGCGAACTGGTCGGATCGACCGGCGAGCCCCTCACCTACACCAAGTCCGGCTGACGCCTCACCAAGTCCGGCCGGCACGACACCGAGTGCGGCTGACACCGCCCGGCCGGCCGGCCCCGGGTCAGCCCCAGCTCGCGGTGTGGAAGCTGCGGTACTCCCTGCGCTCCTGCGCGGACACGATCCAGCGTGCGGCCACGAGGCAGGTCAGGCTGCCGCCGATGAGGCCAAGGCCCAGCGCGGGATTCCCGAAGTCGACGATGGACGTGACCGCCCGCGACGCCCGCGACTCCTCCGACGTCCCCGGCGGCGGGCCGGGCGGGACACCGGCCCCGGCGTCCCCGTTCTCCGCCCCGCCGTCGCCCCCGGGCGCCGGCGGGCCGCCCGTCAGATTCACCCCCAGGGTCTCCATGGCCGGGGTGACCGGCTGGAAGTACGTCGTGCCCCCTGTGGTGCAGTCCCCGTCGCCTCCCGACGTCACGCCGAGCGCGAGCCCCTCGGAGAACAGCGGGCCTCCGCTGTCGCCGGGCTCGGCACAGACCGTGGTCTCGATCAGGCCCGTGACGGTGCCCTCGGGGTAGTTCACCGTCGCGTTGACGGCCGTCACCTCACCGGAGCGGAATCCGGTCGTGCTGCCGCTGCGGAACACCCGCTGGCCGACGGACGCTTCACCGGCCCCGATGATGTTCACCGCCTGGCCGTCGCCGATGTCGATGACGTTGGTGCGGTCGAGCGTGTTCACGTCCTCGTAGCGCACCAGGGAGTAGTCGTCGCCCGGAAAGCTGGACGCCGTGGTGGTACCGACGAGTTCGGCGCCTTGGCGGTCCTGGAACCAGGTGGTCTGCTCCGGGCCGCAGTGCCCGGCCGTCAGGATGAACGTGTCCTGGCCGTTGGTCACGTTGAAACCGGCGGAGCAGCGGCGTTGCGAACCGAAGACGGGCGTGCCGCCGCTCACCCGGGTGGTGAAGGTCCCCGGCGTCCGTTCCATCCGGACGAACGCGCCGATGCGTTCTGCGAGGCCGGACAGGCGCGTCCAGTCCTCGGTCGAAACGGTGCTGTCGGCGCGCACCGTGATGCTGTTGGTCGCGTAGTCGACCGCCCAGGCGGTTCCGGGCACCGGCGGCTCGGAACCCAGGGTTTCGGTGGCGGAGCGGAGCCGGTCCATGCTGTGCCGCACGACTTCGGCCTCCCCGCCGGCGCGCCGCACGTCCTCCGCGGCGTCGGCGTCGGTGACCGCGACGACGGTCCGGCCGTCCGCACCCGTCCAACTGCCCGCGGTCCGGGACGGTCCGAGTCTCGAGACCACTCGCGCGGTCGGATCGTCGGCGGCTCGCGGATCGGCGGCTCGCGGTGCCGGCTCGCCCGCCGCGGCGGTGGACACCATCAGCCCGCCGCAGAGCAGCCCGCCGACGGCAGCCAGCCGCACGATCCGCTGGAGCCTGCGCCGTACGCGCCTCCGTCGTGTGTGCATCATGCGCGGCCCCAATGTCGTACCGGAACGGCATCACCAGTGACGCGGGGCACCGGATGCCGGGGCCCCCTGTCCCAGTACGTGCCGAGGGACCGCAGCGTTCAATCAGGCGGCGCCTGCGGCGCATCCGGGCCCGAACCGTTCCTGCTGGTCCACACCGGTCATCGTCTCCGGCCGTTCGTGGGACGGCGGGGCCGCCCACGTGCCGTCGTCCCGGCCCCCGGGCACCCATGGCTCCGGCCGGGGCGGACCCGGCGGACGAGCGTGGGCGGAGCCGTTCGGCTCGCCCCGCAGGGACAGGAGACAGGACATGCTCAAGATGGCAGCGACTCGCACGACGTGGCGCCGGTGGGTGCCGGCCGTGACCGCGGCGGTCACCGTGGGAGCGGCCGGACTGGCGGGGGCCTCGCCGGCTGCGGCGCAGACCCTCGTGAACTGCCCCACCCAGAACCTCCAGACCGCTATCAACGCCGCCGCTCCGGGGTCCACGCTCGTGATCCGCGGTACCTGCGTGGGCAATTTCACCGTCGCCAAGAACCTCCGGCTCGTCGGCTTCGGCACGGCGGTCCTCGACGGCAACGGCGCCGGCACCACCTTGACGGTCAACGGACCGAGCACGGTGCAGATCAACTCCCTGACCCTCGTCGACGGGGTCGGGTCGGTCGGTGGCGGACTGCACAACAACGGCGGCACGGTGACGCTGAACAGCACCACCGTGCGCGACAACGACGCCGGCTTCGGCGGCGGCATCGCCAACACCGGCACGCTGACGGTGAACGCCTCGCGCATCCAGGACAACGCGGCGACAGTGGCAGGCGGCGGCATCGCCAACAGCGGCACGTTGACGGTGAACTTGTCCACGCTGCGGGAGAACACTGCTGAGGTAGTGGGTGGCGGTCTGGCGAGCTTCGGCGGCACCGTGCGGCTGAGCCTCGCGACGGTGACGCAGAACGTCTCGAACGGCGGCGCCAACACCGGCGGCGGAATCTTCAGGGCAGGCGGCACGGTGACCCTGCTCGCCACCTCTGTCACCGCCAACGTCCCCAACAACTGCACCCCGGCCCTCGCCGGCTGCGTCGGCTGACCCGCCGGACCCCGGCAGACCCGGTGCCGGGCGGAGGGCCGGTCGGGCCCTC
>NZ_JBEXRZ010000298.1:0-7168 GCF_040613325.1 Streptomyces sp. NPDC006283
CCGTAGCTGCTGGTGCGGTTGTCCTCCTGGACGACGACGAGGCGTCCGGTGCGGCGCAGGGAGGCGGCGACGGCTGCGCGGTCGAGGGTGACGGGGGCGGTGCGGGGGGCGGCGAGCCAGTGGGCGCGGTCGGCGGCGTAGGCGTCGGAGGCGCGCCAGGCGGCTTCCGCCTCGATCAGTTCCCGTATGCCGGTGTCGGTGTCGGGCGTGTCGCCGCGGTAGGCGCGGGCGACGCGCTCGGCGACGAGCCGGAAGGCGTAGCCGTCGAGCAGCAGGTGGTGCGCGTGCTGGAACCAGCGGTGGCGGCCTGGTGCGAGGGTGATCAGCGCCTGGGTGAACAGCGGCGAGCCGCCGGTGACGTCGAGGGGACGGCCGATGACGTCGCGCATCCAGGCGTCGGCGGCGGCCTCGGGGTCGTCGGCGCCGCTGACGTCGATCCGGTGCAGGGTGAAGGGGACGTGCTCGGCGATGCTCTGGGTGACGTTCCCGCCGGCGTCGGTGTGGAAGCGCAGCCGCAGCGCGTCGGTGCGGGCGACGGTCTCGCGCAGTGCCGCCTCGAGGCGTTCGGCGTCGACGTCGCCGGTGAGTTCGACGTACTCGCCGGTGTTGTAGACGGGACTGCGCGGGTCCCGGGCCTGCGCGAACCAGATGCCGAGCTGGGCTGCCGTCAGTGGCAGGCGCGCGTCGTCGGGAACGGGCACTCTTCCCCCAAGGTCCGGGCCGTCCGCGGCTGGGCGGCGAGAATCCCGCTCAGCCTCGCGCCCGGGGTTGACGGGGCGCTGACCCGCTCCTGATGTGCGCCGGGGCCCGCGGGCGGGGGCGTGTCAGCGCAGCCCTGTCTCGAAGGCGTAGATGGCCGCATGCACCCGGTTGCGCAGCCGCAGCTTGTTCAGCAGGTTCTGCACATGCGTCTTGACGGTGTGTTCGGACAGCGTCAGCGACTGGGCGATCTCGGTGTTGGACAGGCCGCGGGCCACGAGGTCGAGGATCTGGCACTCGCGGCCGGTGAGCTGCTCCGGCGGTACGTCGGAGACGGTGGGCGCGGTGCGGGGCCGGGCGGGTTCTTCGGCGGCGGGCAGCGGGCCGCGGGTGAGCGAGTAGCCGGCGGCGGTCAGCGAGACGGCGGCGGCCAGTTGCTGCGAGGTGGTGGTCACCGGCAGATGGCCGTGCAGGACGGGCGCGGGGCGCGCGCCGGGTTCGGCCCCGCCGACGGTCAACACCCGTACGGCGGGGTCGATGTGGCCGAGCAGGGCGTCGACCTCGTGTTCCTCGCGCATCCCGTGGACGACGAGCACGTCGGGCGTGTGCGCCCGCAGCGCGGCCAGGGCCCGGGGGCCCGGCTCGTCCTCCCCTATGACGCTGATGCCGCCCTGCCCGTCGAGCAGGGAGCGGATGCCGGCCCGGGCGAGCGCGTCGGCGCCGACGAGGAACAGCCGCACCCCGCCGGCGTCGGTGGCCCCGCCGGGCAGCATGCGCAGCACGGAGGCCCCGCCGTGCGCAGGCGCCGTCCGGCCGAGGCCGGTTCCCGCGTCGGTTGTCATGGCCTGCCCCCTTTCCGCGCTTGTGGTCATCAAGCCCGGTCACACTATCCGCCGGCCGGCGGGCGGCCCGGGCTTCTCCAGCCGGCTTCGAGGGTGCGCTGAGCTGTTCCGGAGGGCGGGCGGCCCGCCCGTAGGCGGCGGCGCTCGCGGCACGGCAGGGAACCGCTCGAGAACCACTGCAGGCGGGCGGCGGGCTGCGCGGGGCCGGCTTGACCGGGCCGCCGGGACGGTGGTGGTATCGCGCTCCACGACGACGTATGGGACGGGCATGGGAACCTTCACCGGGCCGAACGAGCGACTCGCGGCATTCGGCAACCAGTTGATCGCGGTCCACCTGTGGCTGCGCGAGGAGCTGGCCCGGCTCGCCGACGACGTCGACGCCTTCCTGGAGGGCGGCGAGCGGCCCCGGGAACTGCGGGCCCACTGCCTGACCTTCTGCTCGGCGGTGCGCCGCCATCACACCGACGAGGACGACGGGGCGTTCCCCGCGCTGGCGGCGCAGTTCCCCGAACTGCGGCCGGTGCTCGAGGAACTGGAGCGCGACCACCACACGGTGGCGGACATCCTGCGCCGGATCGAGGAGCTCCTCGGCGGCCTCGGCGACGACGAGGGCCCGCTGCCCGCGCAGGACGTGCGCAATGAACTGGACGGCCTGGCGGCGCTGTTGGAGTCCCACTTCGTGTACGAGGAGAAGAAGATCGTGGCGGCCCTGAACGACCTGGGCGCCCCGCTGCCCGGCGGCATCGTGATCCAGGACGTGATGTCCTCCACCTCCTGACTGCAGTCCCGGCCCGGGCCGGGCGGGCGTGCACCGGGACGGAAGACTCACTCCGCTTGGCGGGAGTCGACAGAATCCGGGAACGGTCCACCCTGCTTACTTATCGGTAACTACATCTATCCACCCACCGGCCCGCGCTCTACGGTGAGCCGCATGCCGAACCTTCCCGATGTCGTGCTGTGGTCCATCCCGGCCTTCGTCCTGCTCACCGTCCTGGAGATGGTGAGCTACCGCCTGCATCCCGACGAGGACGCCGCCGGCTACGAGGCCAAGGACGCGGCGACCAGCATCGGCATGGGGCTCGGCAGCCTCGTCACCGACCTGGTGTGGAAGATCCCCGTCGTCGCGATCTACACCGCGGTGTACGAACTGACGCCCGCCCGCGTCCCCGTCGCGTGGTGGACGGTCCTGCTGATGCTGCTCGCGCAGGACTTCTTCTACTACTGGTCCCACCGCGGCCACCACGTCGTCCGGATCCTGTGGGCCTGCCACGTCGTGCACCACTCCAGCCGGAAGTTCAACCTCTCGACCGCGCTGCGCCAGCCGTGGACCAGCCTCACCTCGTGGCCGTTCTACCTCCCCCTCGTCGTCTGCGGTGTGCACCCGGCCGCGCTCGCCTTCTGTTCCTCGGTCAGCCTCGTGTACCAGTTCTGGATCCACACCGAGCGGGTCGACAAGCTGCCGAGGCCGTTCGAGTGGGTCCTCAACACGCCCTCGCACCACCGGGTGCACCACGCCTCCCAGGGCAGCTATCTGGACCGCAACTTCGGCGGCATCCTCATCGTCTGGGACCGGCTCTTCGGGTCGTTCGCGCCCGAGACCGAGCGGCCCGTGTACGGGCTCACCAAGAACATCGAGACGTACAACCCGCTGCGGGTGGCCACCCACGAGTACGCGGCCATCGCCCGCGACGTACGCCGTGCCCGCACGCTGCGCGAGATGGCCGGGCGCGTCTTCCGCGGGCCGGGCTGGGAACCGGCGCCAGAAGCGCCGGCGCCGGCCGCACCGACCGGGCCACGACGCACGGCCGGTTCCGGTCCTCGCCCTGCTCCGCCGCGTCCTGCGGCGGAGCATCGCTGAGCGTCGTCGGGGCCCGGCGGAGGCGTTCTCGGGCTGCGGCCGGTCGCGGACGTGGGATGCGGGGCCGGGCACGTGACGGCGCAGCTGGACACGTTCGGGGTCGACCTGTCGCCGAGGATGGCCGGGCCGACTGACCCGGCGGGGCAGGGGCATCGTCTCTGCCCTGCCCAGGCGTGCGGTGGCGGCCCCGCGGGTCATGGCCGGGTGTATCGAGCCACCGTGTACCTGGTCGGGCCAGTGAGCCCTGTCCCCGCGCCATCAAGCATGTCCAGGACCTCGAAGCAGGCGTGTACTCAGAGGGTCTTCTCGAACCAGTGCCGGATGTAGGGATTGGTGGTGTACGGGGCAATCTCGATGTAGCCGGAGGCGGCGTAGAGGCCCCGAGCCTCGATGAGTTCCTCCATGGTGTCCAGCCGTAGCCGGGTGTGGCCAAGCTTGCGGGCCTCAGCTTCGACGGCAGTCAGCAGGCCCCGGCCGATCCCTTGGCCGCGGAATGCAGGGCGCACGAACATGCGCTTGATCTCGCCGACGCCTGGGGACAGCGCCCGGATGCCAACGCAGCCCGCCGGGCTGCCGTTGACCCTCGCCAGAAGGAGGAGCCCGCCGGGTGGGGCCAGTCCCGTGCCGGCTGCCGGCGCCTCGGTTTGATCGTGCAGCAGCGGACCACTCCAGCGTTGGAAAAGTTCCTGCTGATATTCCTCCAGCAGCTCCCGGGCGTCACCCGTGTCGACCGGCTCGGCGTTGATATCGGTGTTGCTCACCGGTTCCCTCTCTCGCGTTGTCGTTCTTCGCACCGTGGGCCCGCGCGCGGTCGGTGCCGTCAAGTCCCTCACCTACGACGGCCGTGAGAGCCGGTCAGGCGTTTTTGCGTGATAGGTGGTCAGGGAGGTCGGTGAGCTGTTCGATGCGGAGGACCGTCTCGTCTGCCGTCGGCGATGGTCCACCGGTGACGAAGTCGATGCCGCGGTCCAGCCAGATGCCGGTGAGTCCGGCGAGGGCGGCTGCGTTTACGTCGCTTTCCAGCATGTCGCCCACGTTGATCGCCTGCGCGGGGTCCGTCCGCATCCGTCGGCACGCGGTGGCGTAGGCGACGGGCTTGGCCGCACCGAGCTCGGTCGGGGTCAGTATGGCTTCGAAGTATTCGAGAAGGCCGAAGCGGGCGAGCTTGGCGCGCTGCTGCTCGGGGTCCCCGTTGGTGAGAACGGCCAGACGCGGTCCTCGGGGAAGCCGTTTCAAAGTCTCCAGGCAGGGCTGGACATCGGGATAGCACCGCCAGGACTCCTCGAACACGGTGAGGTAGCGCTCGGCGATCCAGGCGTCCAGACGGTCGAAATTTTCAGGGACCGGCTCACCGATCATGGGCAGGAAGGAACGGACCCTGCGTCGGTGGTGCTCGGCGAAGGAGCACTCACCGGCCAGGTATTCCCGCATGTGGCGCGCCTCCAGCGTCCACCACAACGTCACCAGTTCCTCCGGTGGAGCCGTCGCGTTCGGTGCGGCCTGAATGATCTGGCCGATCGCTTCCAAGACCGCGCTTCGATGATCGACCAGAGTGCCGTCCAGATCGAAGAAAATCACATCCGCCATGGGAGGATCATCTCGTAGTAAGCCGCCTCCCTCGACCAGCGTGAGCACCCCGAGAGCCGGGTGCCAAACCAGCCCTTTCCTGCGACTTCATCGCCGCTTCGCGCCTCCATGCCTGACTGACTTCGCAGCCGCCGCGCCGGCCGCGCCGGCCGCGCCGGCCGCGCTGAACGCGCCTGTGCGGCACGGTCGTTCACGGTTGGTGGTCGGCCATGGCCGCGAGGAAGCCGGGGTCGAGCATGGTGCGCACGGAGGTGTCGTCGGCGGCGTCGAGGCCGGTGTCGTGGCAGGCGACGGAGAGCAGGTAGCGGCGGCCGAGGGCCGGGTGGGTGGCGAAGGCCCATTCGCCGCGGGAGGCGGGTGAGCCGTCGGGGGCCAGCAGCCGGCCGCTTTGCAGGCCGAAGCCGAATTCGGTGAAGCCCAGGCGCATGCCCTGGCCAAGTGCTTTGGTGTAGGCCTCCTTCAGGGTCCACAGGCGCAGGGTCTGCGCGGTCTGCTCGCCTTCGGGCAGGGGGGCCAGTTCGGCGGCCTCGGTGGGGGTGCACATCTGGGCCTGCAGCAGGTCGAAGCGCATGCGGCGGTCGGCCGGTTCGGCGTCGACGCCGATGCGGCCGTGGCGGCTGAGGCCGACGGCCATCAGGTCGCCGGTGTGGGTCAGGCTGAGGTCGATCTGGTCGAAGCCGCGCAGGTAGGGGCGGCCGCCGAGGCGGTAGGCGAGATCGAGGGTCTCGGGTTCGACGCGCAGGGCCGCGGCGGCGGTGTATTTCATCAGCAGGCGGGCGGCGAGGAAGCGGTAGCGCACGGTCGCGTCGGGGATGCGGCGGTAGCGGGTCCAGTCGCGGCCCAGCAGCCGGCGCAGGCCCGGTGCGGCGAGGGCCGCGGGCAGCCATTCGCCCCAGGTGGTGTGCACCACCGCGTTGCCCAGGCGGGTCAGGTTCTCGTGCACGCCCTGCCACGGCCCGGCGGGCCGCGGTACATGGATCGGTGTGCTGATCCTCGGCTCGTCCATGACTGTCCCCTCTCCCCTCTCCCCTTTTCCCCGCCCGGTATCCCGGCGGCGGGACCGGACGGCGGTGCTATCCGGCGAGCTGTGTGTCGTACAGGTCGAAACTGCGGCGGTCCCGGTAGCGCGCGAGGACCTCTTCGAGGACCGGCTGGGTGGTCCCGTCGGGAAGGTCGGGGACCGGGACGCCGAGCCTGCGGCCGATGCGGGTCAGGGCGAGGACGGCCCAGGCCGGGTCGGACAGGAAGGTGTCGGTGCCGTCCTGGCCCTGCCACACGCCCAGGCAGGCGGCGGCCGCGAGGACCAGGACGTAGCGGTCGGCCAGCGCGCAGGCGCGGGGGTCGACGAGGGCGGCGCGGGCGATGTCGGGCAGGGCGGCGCACTGTTCGCGCAGGACCCGCATCTCCTGGACGAACGCGTCGGCGAGGTCGGCGAGCGCGGCCCAGGCGGCTCCGGTGGTGCGCAGCGGGCCGAGGCGTTCGGCGCTGCCGATCAGGGACGCGGTCAGGACGTCGTCGCTGCCGGAGAGGGTGAGTCTGCGGTAGTCGAAGGCGGGCAGGGGCGCCGAGGGCAGGAACAGCCGGCCGGCCGGTTCGTCGGTGCGGAACCACGAGCGGTGGGCCAGGGTGCGCAGTTGGGGGACGATCACGGCCTGGCAGGCGGCGGTGCCGGCGTGTCCGAGGCCGGCGACGGGCAGGTCGCGTACGAGTTTTTGGAAGCCGCCGTAGCGGGGGCCGCGGTCGTAGCCGTGGGCGCCGAGGACGGTGGACAGTTCCTCGAGGTCCTCGCGGAGCAGGTCGGGCATGGTCATCTTGACGGCCGCGGCCAGCAGATGGGCGCTGTCGGGCAGCAGGCTCAGGGCGCGCAGTCCGGTGACGGCCATGGCGTCACAGGCCAGCAGGTCGGCGAAGACGCCGGTCAGGACGGGATGCCAGCGGCGTGGTGGCGCTCCGGCGGGCCGGCCGGTGGTGGCGGCGCGTACGGCGAAGCGCAGCACGCTGTCGACGCCGGCGACGACGGTGCCGGGGATCAGGCAGCGGTTGACCTGGTAGGTGCGCAGGGCGAGGGGGACGCCGTCGCCGAGGGCGCCGACGAGGGTGTCGGCGCCGGCGGGGCAGTCGGTGAACGACAGGCCGGAGAACCGGCTGCCGCGCATGCCCGGGGGGGGGGGGCGCGGCGGCC
>NZ_JBEXRZ010000299.1:0-6929 GCF_040613325.1 Streptomyces sp. NPDC006283
GACCGCCTCGCCGTGATGTACGCGGGCCGCGTCGTGGAGGAAGGCCCTTCGCCTGGGGAGGGCCGGTGCACCCCGTCCCTGAGCTGCTCGACCGGTCCGGCGCCGGGAGATCGACTTCACCCTCTGAGACACAACATATGGGGGTGTCCGACTCAACCGCCCCCACATGTATGCTCATCTCGCTGTCGCCGCAGGGGAATCCGGTGCGAATCCGGAACTGTCCCGCAACGGTGTGATCCGGTGCGCTTTGCCGTATCCGACAAGTCCGAGGACCTGCCGACGGTGCATCCGGTTCGACCGATCCGGGTGCCGAGACGTCCGGGCCTCGCGATTGGGCCGGTGGACGCCATGCGCCGTGCCCGCCTCGCGGGCCCTTGCCCGCGTGGCCTCACCTCCCCGCAAGGCCCAGAGCCGAGCGAGGAGAGCACCAGGTGACCATCGCGCCAGCCGATCCGGTCTCAGCGACGGAGAAGGACGGTCCCGGGACCGCACTGCTGCGGACACTGACGGACCTCACGGCCGACCTGCCCGACACCGACCCGGGCAGGGTCGCCGCCGCGGCGCTGCGCGGCCGGAACGCCGGGTCGGACGAGGCCGAGCTGCGCTCTCTCGCCACCGACGCGGCCGCGGGCCTGATTTCGGAGGACCCGGCCTACTCGCGGCTCGCGGCACGCCTGCTGACCCGCACGATCGCCGAAGAGGCGGCAGGGCAGGGCGTGGCGTCCTTCTCGTCCTCGGTCGCCGTCGGCCACCGCGAGGGCCTGATCGCCGACCGTACGGCCGCGTTCGTGGCACTGCACGCCGCCCGGCTGGACGCGCTGATCGACGCGGACGCCGACGACCGGTTCGGCTACTTCGGTCTGCGCACGCTCTACAGCCGCTACCTGCTGCGCCACCCCATCACCCGCCAGGTCGTCGAGACTCCCCAGCACTTCATGCTGCGCGTCGCCGCCGGTCTGGCGGAGGACGAATCGGTACGCGCCCTGGAGGAGGTCGCGTCGCTGTACGGCCTGATGAGCCGGCTCGACTATCTGCCCTCCTCCCCCACGCTCTTCAACTCGGGCACCCGGCACCCGCAGATGTCGTCCTGCTACCTGCTGGACTCACCGCTCGACGAGCTCGACTCGATCTACGACCGCTACCACCAGGTCGCCCGGCTCTCCAAGCACGCCGGTGGTATCGGGCTCTCGTACTCACGCATCCGCGCCCGCGGTTCGCTGATCCGCGGCACCAACGGGCACTCCAACGGCATCGTCCCGTTCCTGAAGACCCTCGACGCGTCGGTCGCCGCGGTGAACCAGGGCGGCCGGCGCAAGGGCGCCGCCGCGATCTACCTGGAGACGTGGCACGCGGACATCGAGGAGTTCCTGGAGCTGCGCGACAACACCGGTGAGGACGCCCGGCGTACGCACAACCTGAACCTCGCGCACTGGATCCCCGACGAGTTCATGCGGCGCGTGGAGGCGGACACGCAGTGGTCGCTCTTCTCTCCGGTCGACGTCCCCGAGCTGGTCGACCTGTGGGGGGACGAGTTCGACGCCGCCTACCGCAAGGCGGAGGCCGCGGGCCTGGCCCGCAGGTCGATCCCGGCCAGGGACCTGTACGGCCGGATGATGCGCACCCTCGCCCAGACCGGCAACGGCTGGATGACGTTCAAGGACGCCTCCAACCGCACCGCGAACCAGACCGCCGAACCCGGCCGGGTGGTGCACTCCTCGAACCTGTGCACCGAGATCCTCGAGGTGACGGACGACGGCGAGACGGCCGTGTGCAATCTCGGCTCGGTCAACCTCGGGGCCTTCGTCAGCGGCGACGGCATCGACTGGGAGCGGCTGGACGCCACCGTCCGCACCGCCGTCACCTTCCTCGACCGGGTCGTGGACATCAACTTCTACCCGACCGAGCAGGCCGGCCGTTCCAACGCCAGGTGGCG
Source organism: Streptomyces sp. NPDC006283 (assembly GCF_040613325.1). NCBI lineage: Bacteria > Bacillati > Actinomycetota > Actinomycetes > Kitasatosporales > Streptomycetaceae > Streptomyces > Streptomyces sp. NPDC006283. The sequence continues at coordinate 1,934 of NZ_JBEXRZ010000299.1, forward strand.
CCCCGTCGGGCTGGGCGCAATGGGCCTCCAGGACGTCTTCTTCAAGCTGCGGCTGCCCTTCGACTCGCCCGAGGCGAAGGCCCTGTCGACGCGGATCGCCGAGCGGATCATGCTGGCCGCCTACGAGGCGTCCTGCGACCTGGCCGAGCGCAACGGACCGCTGCCGGCCTGGTCCGAGACCCGCGCGGCCCGCGGCGTCCTGCACCCGGACCACTACGACACCCCGCTCAACTGGCCCGAGCGCTGGGACGCGCTGCGCGCCCGCGTCGCCTCGGTCGGCATGCGCAACTCGCTGCTGCTGGCGATCGCCCCGACAGCGACCATCGCCTCGATCGCGGGCGTGTACGAGTGCATCGAGCCGCAGGTCTCCAACCTGTTCAAGCGCGAGACGCTCAGTGGTGAGTTCCTCCAGGTCAACTCGTACCTGGTGGAGGAGCTGAAGCAGCTCGGCGTCTGGGACGCCCAGACCCGTGAGGCGCTGCGCGAGTCGAACGGCTCGGTGCAGGGCTTCGGCTGGGTCCCCGCCGACGTGCGGGCGCTGTACCGCACCGCCTGGGAGATCCCGCAGCGCGGCCTGATCGACATGGCGGCGGCACGTACGCCGTTCCTGGACCAGAGCCAGTCGCTGAACCTGTTCCTGGAGACGCCGACGATCGGCAAGCTCAGCTCGATGTACGCGTACGCCTGGAAGCAGGGTCTGAAGACGACGTACTACCTGCGCTCCCGCCCGGCGACCCGCATCGCGCGCGCCGCACAGGCGACCATCCCCGTCCAGCAAGCCGCCGACCCCGAGGCCGTCGCCTGCTCCCTGGAAAACCCCGAGTCCTGCGAGGCCTGCCAGTAATGAGCTCCAACGAACAGAAGAACCTGCTGGACCCGGGCTTCGAACTGACCCTGCGTCCGATGCGCTACCCGGACTTCTACGAGCGCTACCGCGACGCCATCAAGAACACCTGGACCGTGGAGGAGGTCGACCTCCACTCGGACGTCGCCGACCTCGCCAAGCTCACCCCGGCCGAGCAGCATCTGATCGGCCGGCTGGTCGCCTTCTTCGCGACGGGCGACTCGATCGTCGCGAACAACCTGGTGCTGACCCTCTACAAGCACATCAACTCCCCGGAGGCGCGGCTGTACCTGTCGCGCCAGCTGTTCGAGGAGGCCGTGCACGTCCAGTTCTATCTGACGCTGCTGGACACCTATCTGCCCGACCCCGAGGACCGTACGGCCGCCTTCGCGGCGGTCGAGAACATCCCGTCGATCCGGGAGAAGGCGCAGTTCTGCTTCAAGTGGATGGACTCCGTGGAGACCATCGACCGGCTGGAGACGAAGTCGGACCGCCGGCGCTTCCTGCTGAACCTGATCTGCTTCGCCGCCTGCATCGAGGGCCTGTTCTTCTACGGCGCCTTCGCCTACGTGTACTGGTTCCGCTCCCGCGGCCTGCTGCACGGCCTGGCCACCGGCACCAACTGGGTGTTCCGCGACGAGACGATGCACATGAACTTCGCCTTCGAGGTCGTGGACACCGTCCGCAAGGAGGAGCCGGAGCTGTTCGACGACGAGCTCCAGCAGCAGGTCACGGACATGCTGCGGGAGGCGGTGGAGGCCGAGCTGCAGTTCGGCCGGGATCTGTGCGGTGACGGTCTGCCGGGCATGAACACCGAGTCGATGCGCGAGTACCTGGAGTGCGTCGCCGACCAGCGGCTCACCCGGCTGGGCTTCGCCCCGGTGTACGGCTCGCAGAACCCGTTCTCGTTCATGGAGCTGCAGGGCGTCCAGGAGTTGACGAACTTCTTCGAGCGCCGCCCGTCGGCCTACCAGGTGGCGGTCGAGGGTTCCGTCGGCTTCGACGACGACTTCTGATCACCGAGGACCACCGGAGCGGCCCGCGCCTCGCACGGGGGGAGGGGCGGGCCGCGTCGGTTCAGATGCCGCAGCTGGACGCCGACCAGAACCGGCTGCTCCGGTGGTCGACGTGCGTGTGGTCGTTGTGGCCCGGGTAGCCGGGGCCGAGGATGCCGTTGAAGCCGTGGTTGCGTGCCTGCTGGGCGAGCTTGCACAGCGAGTGCGGCCCGGCGCCGAGGTCTGCGGCGTCGCCGTACAGATGGCGGCTGTTGGAGGCGCCGCCGACCGCGCTGTTGCATGCCTGTGAGCGGAAGCCGCTGGTCACCGTGATGGGCTGGTCGCCGAGCGCGTGGCGCAGCGCCTCCAGCTTCCACATGGTGCGCAGGGCGTTCGACTTGGCGGTCGCCGCGCTGACGGCGCCGCCGGACCAGGTGGTGTTGCAGTCGTTGAGTTCGGCGTAGCTGAAGTGGACGGGCGTGCAGTCGCTGTCCTGGAGCGCGTAGATCTTGCTGAAGGTGGCGGGGCCGGCGACGCCGTCGGCGCTGAGTCCGTAGGCGGACTGGAAACGCTTGACGGCGGCCGTGGTGGCCGGTCCGTAGGCGCCGTCGATGGCGAGCACGCCGCCGCTGCCGGGGTAGCCGGCGACCCTGATCTGGAGCTGGGTGACGTCGGCGCCGGAGGCTCCCTGGGAGAGGGTGCGCGACCATGTGTAGCAGTCGTCGGCCTGGGCGGAACCGGCCGTTGCCACGACTCCGGCCAATCCGGCGACCATGAGCATGACAATGGATAGCAGAAGTCGTGCGGTACGTCTGAGCATTGCGCCTCCATGCCGAGAGAGCGGTGTACCGCAGAGACTGACCGCCCTGTCGACGCGCGTCAACAGCGCCTGGGCTGCCGTCATTTGTCGGCCCAATGACGCCTCGACGACCGGCCGGCGCACACAGCGGAGCCCCGCTCGCACACGAACGGGGCCCGGCCTGCGCGGCGCATCAGTCGTTGGGCACGACCTGGTAGCGCGGAGTGCCCTCGGCCATCTGCCGGAGCGCGTCCTTGCGCTCGCGCTTGGAGAGCCGGTCGATGTAGAGGTACCCGTACAGGTGGTCCGTCTCGTGCTGCAGGCAGCGGGCGAAGTAGCCGGTGCCGCGCACCTTGACCGGGTTGCCCTCGGCGTCCTGCCCGCGCACCACCGCGTAGTCGGGGCGGGCCAGCGAGGCGTAGGCCGTCGGGACCGACAGGCAGCCCTCGTTGGAGTCGTCGAGGACGCGCTGCTCGGGTGCCAGCTCCTCCAGGACCGGGTTGCAGACGACGCCGGTGTGCCGCACACCCTCGTCGTCCGGGCAGTCGTAGACGAAGACCTTCAGGTCCACACCGATCTGGTTGGCGGCCAGGCCCACGCCCTCCGCCGCCTTCTGGCTGGCGAACATGTCGTCGATGAGCGCGGCGAGCTTGTCGTCGAACTCGGTGACGTCCTTGCACTCCTTGTGGAGAACCGGGTTGCCGACAACCGTGATCGGGCGCGCGGTGCCGCGCTCGCGGTACGCCAGCTCGCGCTCCTCGCAGTTCTCCGTGTCCACGACGAAGCCGTCGTTCACCTGCTCGTCCGTCTCCTGCTGCGACTGCTGCGACGCCATGTCAGCCGTACGCCTTCCTCAGTACCGATCCCTGGCCCGATGCCCGGTCACCTACGTGTCCGTACAGCCTACGGGCAGGCGTCAGCAGACTTCCTCGAGATCCCGCCACTCACGGGTGGCGGGGCTGTCGGCGACCCAGCCGTCCAGCAGGCCCCGCACCAGACCGGCGGGCGCCGCGATCCCGCACTCGCGCTCCGGCGACCAGAGGTCCCCGCCCGTACGGTGTCCCAGCGGCCCCGGGTGACCCGGCTCACTGTGGTCGTGCGGGTCGAGGTGCTCCCCCTCCCCCTCCGCGCTCGGCATGCTGCCCTCCGAACAGGCCCGGCACAGCAGCCGTACCGAGGACGACCAGTCCTCCGCGGCGAAACCGGCGTCGGCCGCCAGCCGCTCCAGGGCGTCCCGGTCGGACTCCGTGGCCGCCTCCAGCAGTACCACCCAGGTGGGTACGGGCGAAGGGGCCCACAGCTCGATCTCGTCGAAGACCGGGAACGACGGCCCGGCCGTGGTGGTGCGCTCTCCGTTCGGGACGCCGTCGTGCAGCACGACCTCGCCCCAGCGCCGCCCGGACGAGGGCAGCGGGATGGAGAGCACTTCTATCCGTGCCGGGTCGAGCCGACGGCCCCAGACCACCTCGGCCTCGCCCTCCGGAGAGAGCCGGACCGCGGCGCTGCCCAGGTCCATGCCGACAGGTTCGCCGTTGGCGGCGGCCGCTCCCGGAACCTTCAGCCCGTACGCCTGCCAGGCGCGGCGGGCCAACGGCCAGTCCTGGAGGGCGGTGGCGGCGATGCCGACGTTCCACCAGTCGGGGGCGCCGGTCTCCTTGTCCAGCAGGGCGACCGCGCGCAGCCCCGCGGCGCGGGCCTGCTCCCAGTCGTGCCGGAACTTGTGCAGCAGCGCCAGATTGAACCAGGACTCCGAGAGCCACGGCTCCAGGTCCGCCGCCCTCGTCAGCAGCGCGCCCGCGTCCTCGTACCGGCCGTCGCCGATCAGCGTGAACGCGCGGTCCGTGGCCTGCCGCCAAGAGGCGGAGGGCCGATGCCGTACCTTCCCGAAGATCCTCACGATTCCCGCCTGCCGGTCGCTCGGGTCACTGCCCGGACGCATGACTGTGGTGCCTGCTCCTGTGCCTTCTTTCGCATCCAACCATGCCCGGTCGCAGGCTCGCTCATTACCCATGGGTTACCCCGCTGGGACCCCGGGCAGACCGCCTCAGGCAAGGACTCTGCCGAGGACCCTGGCAAGGGATTCGACCACCTCGGGCTGGTAGTCGTGCCCCGTGCCCAGGCGCAGCTGCTCCAGAGCGCTGAGCGCCCCGCCCGCACTTCCTCCGCTTCCCCCGGCCAGGTCGTCGTAAGCGTTGACCGCACGAACGATCCGGGCGGCCAGGGGCTGCTCCCGGTAGGGGTCCGCCTGCTGCTCCACCACGGCGGCGACGGACCCGGGAACCCCCGTCTGACGGACCACGGCGCCGCCGAGCAGCGCGTCGGCCGCCTCGTGATGCGGGCCGAGGGGGGCGACCCCGG
>NZ_JBEXRZ010000300.1:0-6881 GCF_040613325.1 Streptomyces sp. NPDC006283
GGCGTCGCAGACTTTCCGCCGCCAGAAGGCCCGGCGGCGGCAGCGCTAATGGTTTACTGCCTGCAGCGTACTGCGTGCGCGATACTGGGATTGAACCAGTGACCTCTTCCGTGTCAGGGAAGCGCTCTCCCGCTGAGCTAATCGCGCTCGGATCCTCGCGGATCCAGTGGACGATACTGGGATTGAACCAGTGACCTCTTCCGTGTCAGGGAAGCGCTCTCCCGCTGAGCTAATCGTCCTTGGAGGTGGAGACGGGATTTGAACCCGTGTAGACGGCTTTGCAGGCCGTTGCCTCGCCTCTCGGCCACTCCACCCGGAGTGCAGGGGTTCGGGAAGATCCCCCTTCTCGAGCGGACGACGAGATTCGAACTCGCGACCCTCACCTTGGCAAGGTGATGCTCTACCAACTGAGCCACGTCCGCTTGTCGGTTCCGATCCGCTTGCGCGTCCCGGCGACGAGTTGAACTCTAGCGGATTCCCGGGCCAGTACAAAAACGCGTTTGTGCAGCTTGCCGACGTGTGTTCGCTCCACGGCAGCCGGGCGGCGGCCCACCTGCGGTTCACGCGCAGCACACCGGCGGCCCGCCGGACGCTCATCGGCAGCTCATCCCCGCCGGTCATAGACTCAACAACGTGCATGACCTTGCTCCTCTGGCCCGCTTCGGCTCCCTCGTCGCCACCGACCTCCGGGATGTCACCAGCGACCCCGCAGCCCTCGACTCCACCGGCTTCTGGGCCGTCGCGGCAGATTTCGAGGGCCGCCTGACCTGTGCCCGCTTCGGGGACGTCCGGAGCGAGCCGGTTCCCGAGCCCGTGCCCGGACGCTGGCGGGGCCCCGCCCCGGAGGAGTGGACGAGTTCGCTGGACCGCGCCGGATACGTCGCCGGCGTGCGGCGCATCCGCGAGCACATCGCGGCGGGCGAGGTCTATCAGGCCAATCTCTGCCGAGTCCTGTCCGCACCGTTGCCCGACCCGGCCACGGCGGACGTCGACGAGCTGACCGCCCTGCTGGCGCGAGGCAACCCGGCGCCGTACGCAGGAACGATCCGGCTGCCCGCGCACGGCGTGGAGATCGCCACGGCCTCGCCCGAGCTCTATCTGCGCAGGGAGGCGGACACCGTCGAGTCGGGCCCGATCAAGGGGACGGGCCGTACCGCCGGCGATCTGCTGGAGAAGGACCACGCGGAGAACGTCATGATCGTGGACCTGGTCCGCAACGATCTGGGTCGCGTCTGCGCCACCGGCAGCGTCACCGTCCCCGCCCTCTGCGCGATCGAGCCCCACCCCGGACTGGTGCACCTCGTCTCCACCGTGCGCGGCACCCTTGCGCGGGGAGCGGGATGGCGCGAGCTGCTCGCGGCCACCTTCCCGCCGGGATCCGTCACCGGGGCACCCAAGTCCAGCGCACTGAACATCATCAAGGCTCTCGAGACCGCGCCACGCGGACCGTACTGCGGCGGCATCGGCTGGGTCGACGCCGACCGGGGCACGGCGGAGCTCGCGGTCGGCATACGCACCTTCTGGATCGACCGCACGGACAGCACCCTGCGCTTCGGCACCGGCGCGGGAATCACGTGGGGCTCCGACCCGGAACGCGAGTGGGCCGAGACGGAACTCAAGGCATCCCGGCTGCTGGCGGTAGCGTCGGGCGCGTACGCGGCAAGTGGAAGGACAACTCGATGAAGGTCGCCATGAAGGTTTGGGTCAACGGCGCGCTCACGGACCTCGACGACGCCCGGGTCTCCGTGCTCGACCACGGAATGACCGTGGGCGACGGCATCTTCGAGACCGTGAAAGCGGTGGACGGGCAGCCCTTCGCCCTCACCCGCCACCTGGAACGGCTGGCCCGCTCCGCCAAAGGCCTCGGGCTCACCGAGCCCGACCTCGACGAGGTGCGGCACGCCTGCACCGCCGTACTGGCCGCCAACCCGATGCCGCTCGGCCGGCTGCGCATCACCTACACCGGCGGGCTGTCGCCCCTGGGCTCCGACCGCGGCACCGACGGACCGACGCTGGTCGTCGCCGTGGGCGAGAGCGTCCGACGCCCCGACACCACCGCGGTGATCACAGTCCCTTGGACCCGTAACGAACGCGGTGCGCTGACCGGGCTGAAGACGACGTCGTACGCGGAGAACGTGGTGGCGCTCGCGAAGGCGCACGACCAGGGCGCCTCCGAAGCCCTGTTCGCCAACACGGTCGGGCAGCTCTGCGAAGGCACCGGCTCCAACGTCTTCGTCGTCCTCGACGGCGAACTGCACACCCCGCCGGTCTCCTCCGGATGCCTCGCCGGCATCACCCGCGCGCTGACCGTCGAGTGGACGGGTGCCAAGGAGACGGACCTGCCCATGGACGTGCTCCACAGCGCGGAGGAGATCTTCCTGACCTCCACGCTCCGCGACGTCCAGGCGGTGCGGCGCGTCGACGGCCGTGACGTCCCCGGGACGCCGGGCCCTGTGACGACGAAGGCGATGCGCGTCTTCGAGGAGCGTGCGGCGGCGGACCGCGACCCCAAGTCCCCGTAAGCCACCGAAGGGCCGTCGGAAAACCTGGTGTCGGACAGCCGCGGGGCAGGTAGAAACTCCTCGATGACCACAACCCTGCGGCCCACCGGGCCGATTCAGCGCGACGACACCGGCGCCACCGCACGCACCTACGACGTCTGCGTCAACGGCAGGCCCGTCGGCGCGGTCGAACTCGCCACGGACCCCGGCGCGGGCCGCCCGGTCGGCCAGGTGCGGTCGCTGCGCATCGACGACGCGGACCGCAGACGTGGCCGCGGCACCGTCGCCGCCCTCGCCGCCGAAGAGGTGCTGCGCGGCTGGAACTGCACCGAGGTGCGTGCCTCCATCCCGGCCGACGCGGCCGCCGCCCTGCGCATGGCCGCCGCGCTCGGCTACACCGAACGGGGCCGCAACATGCTCAAGGAGCCCCTCGGCCCCTCGCCGGCGCTGCCCGACGGGGTCGAGAGCCGGCCCATGGGGGAGCAGGAGTTCGACCGCTGGCGATCACACGCGGTGCGGCAGTTCGCCCAGGACTGGATCTCCCGCGGCGTGCCCGAGGCGGAGGCCCTCGCCCGCTCCGAGGCGGTCCACGTGCGGCTCCTCCCGGACGGCCGGGCGACTCCCGGCACCCACATCCACAACCTGCTCGACGAGGGCACCGCAGTGGGTCATGTCTGGGTCTCGGAGACCGAGGTGCGTCCCGGTCAGGAGGGTGCGTACGTCTTCGACGTCGAGGTCGCACCGGACCGCCGCGGCCAGGGCTACGGACGCGCTTTGATGCTGCTCGCCGAGCGGATCGCGGCAGGGGCCGGACAGCGGCGGATCGCCCTGCACGTCTTCGAGGGCAACACCCCCGCACTCGCGCTCTACGAGTCCCTCGGCTACCGCACCACCCACCGCAACTTCGTCAAGCGGCTCCTCTAGGGCGGCGCCGCCTCACTGCTGCCCGGCGAGCAGCCGGTCCGCGATCTCCTCGATCCGGGCCCGCAGCCCCTCCTGGCTCTTGCCGCCGTCGAGGCGCTGTCCGTCGATCACGTACGTCGGCGTGCCGGTCACGCCGATCGCCTTGCCCTCCGCCTGGTCGGCGTCGACGATCAGGATGTGCCGCCCGTCGATCAGCGCCGTGTCGAACTCCTCGGCGTCCAGGCCGAGTTCGCGGGCCATGTCCAGCAGGAACGGCTCACCCTTCGCCGCCAGCTCCTCAGTGCGCGCCAGGGCGGCTTCCACGTACGGCCAGCCCTTGCCCTGCGATGCGGCCTCCTCGGCGGCCTGCGCGGCGGCGAAGGCGTGCTTGTGCTTGTCGAGGGGGAAGTGCCGCAGCCTCAGCTCGAGCCGGTCGCCGTAGCGGGCGCGCAAAGCGCGCAGGTCCTCCAGGGCGCTGCGGCAGTCGGGGCACTGGAGCTCGCACCAGACGTCGAGGACGACGGGGGAGCCGGTCGTGGAGTCGCTCATACGGTCAGTCTCCCAGCCCGGGTGCCCCGCGCCCCAACCGGGACCTGGGGAGGAGGGGACCCGGAGATGTCCCCCAGATGTTCCGGGTGGGGCGTCGCACCATGGCCGGGACAGGGTGGGGCGGTGCAGGATGGAAGGGACACACCGCTCATGCCGCGCTATGCCCTGGAGGACCGGATGCTGGCCGAGACCATTTGTTCCGCGGTGTCCGCGGCGGGCCTGGGCATCGCCGCGATCACGGCCTACCGCAGGCGCTTCCTCGCAGCGGCGCGTATCGCCGCCTACTCCCTCGTGCCGCTCGGCCTGGTGCTGACCGGCGCGGTCGAATGGGTGGCCGGCACGGCCTTCAGCCCGACCGCCTGGGTCGGCTTCGGGCTCCTCGGCGGCGCGTGCCTGCTGTTCATGACCACACGGGCCGTTGAGCGGCGTACGGGCGGCAGCCGCAAGGAGCGCAAGGCCGCCGCTGCTGCCGCCCGGCGTGACGCGGTCGAGCCCGCCGCGTCCCGAGCCTCGCTCGGCCGGTCCGGTCCGGCCACCACCGACCCCAAGGCCGCCCGCCCGAAGACATCCGGCACCGACGACGACTTCAGCGACATCGAGGCGATCCTCAAGAAGCACGGCATCTGACCCGGCCCCGGTCCGGCAGCCCGCACCGATCCGTGCCACGGGATGTGATGAACGACCCTGCCCGGTGGGTGTGTTGGTCGATCATCGGGGTGCGGGCTGCGTCATCATCACCCCCGAGATGCTCGATACCTCCCGGGGGCAGCCCCCCGTACCGACCCAGGAGCCGCGCGGATGCCTCTTCGCGCTCTCCCAGCCGCCCCTGATGATCTTCCTGGGGGTGATCGGTGTCCTGCTGCTGATGGCCGCCGTGCATGACCTCTTCTGGCTGTGACGCCGCGGTGAGGCGTCACGGCCCGGTCAGCCCGCGGCCTTGCGGCGCGCCCGGTACGCGGCGACGTGCAGGCGGTTGCCGCACGTGCGGCTGTCGCAGTAGCGGCGGGAGCGGTTGCGCGACAGGTCCACGAACGCGCGCCCGCAGTCCGGCGCCTCGCACCGCCGCAGTCGCTCCTGCTCGCCCGCGACGACGATGAACGCCAACGCCATCCCGCAGTCCGCCGCCAAGTGGTCGGCGACCGACGCGCCGGGCGCGAAGTAGTGCACATGCCAGTCGTAGCCGTCGTGGTCCGTGAGCTGCGGCGTCGTACCCGCCGCGGCCACGAGGCGGTTGATCACCTCGGCGGCGGTCCTGCTGTCGGGCGCCGCGAACACCGACGCGAACAGCGACCGCACGCCGTGCACCGCCTTGAGGTCCCGCTGGGTCAGATCCCCCACACCGCTGACGTCGTGGCTCCGCACGAAGCCGTACAGCGCCTCGACGTCCGTCAGCGCGTCGTCCCGATCGCCCTCGGGTGCGGTGTTCACCAGATCGACGACGGTGTCGAGGGCGATGCGGGTGTCGTGGGGGATCAGCACGAATTCGCTCCCTGGCCGGATGCGGGCCGGTGCCCGACGAATTGCGCTGAACTCTATCGGTTCGTGTGGAGAGCGCACCGGCGCCGTCGCCGCGGTGGATTCCGCGACGACGGCGCCGGTGATCGCCATATGTGGTTGTCCGCGCGGCGCCGTCTCCCCGAGACGGACGGCGCCGTGCAGTTTTCCGCCGGCCGGACTTCGGCTCAGCTTTCGGCCAGAATGTGCGACAGCTCCGTATCGAGATCGAAGTGTCGATGCTCGGTGCCGGGTGGCACCGCGGCGTCCGTCCGCTTGAGGAACGACTCCAGGGCCCGCGCCGGGGCCTCGAGCAGGGCTTCGCCCTCCGGGGAGCTCAGCGCGATGCAGACGACGCCCTGACCGTGGCTGCGGGACGGCCAGACTCGTACGTCGCCCGTGCCGGTGGGCCGATGCAGGCCCTCGGCGAGAAGATCGCGGGCGAAAACCCACTCGACCGTCTCCTCGGCTCCGGTGTGGAAGGTGGCGTGCACGGCATAAGGATCGGCCGTGTCATACCGCAGGCCCGCGGGTACAGGCAGTGATGACTCGCTCGATACAACGAGGCGCAGGTGCAGCTCGCAGCTGACCGTGGTGTTCATAAGCGCCAGGGCCTTTCGCTCAGTGTGCGCTCGGGGATTCGCACGTCGGCGAAATCGACATGCCACCTACGGTGCCGTTGTAAACCCCTCTGACCGTTTTGGGATCGTTCAGGTCGCTCGTACGGCGGTGCATTACTTTGCGTTATACGGCCATTCCGGTGATCGCGTTCAATCCGGTAGGTTTGGAATCATGAACGCGGAGAGTGACGAGCGGGAAGAGGGCGTCGCGGCGACGACGGCCGGCCCCGTGACGGGGGACGTGACGGACGGAGCGGCCGAGCCGCTCCCGGAAGGGGCGAAGGAGGAACCGGCGCTCGGCTCGAGGGCGCCGCACTTCATCAAGCGGTCCAGGACACTGCACGTGAGCTGGCAGGTCGGAGTCTTCATCGTCGGCCTGGCCGTCGTCGGCGCCGGTGTCTCGATGCTGGTGCTGCCCGGACCCGGCTGGGTGGTCATCTTCGGCGGCATGGCGATCTGGGCGACGGAGTTCGTCTGGGCCCAGCTGGTGCTGCGCTGGACCAAGCGCAAGGTCACCGAGGCCGCCCAGCGGGCCCTCGACCCGAAGGTGCGACGCCGGAACATCATCCTCACCACGGTCGGTCTGGTGATCATCGCGGTGCTGGTCGGCATCTACCTCTGGAAGTTCGGGATCACCATGCCGTGGAAGATCGACGAGTGACACCGCAGTGGTCCTGAGGACCGCCTGACATGCGGTAATGTTTGCGCTGCGCCCGGGCGATTAGCTCAGTGGGAGAGCGCTTCGTTCACACCGAAGAGGTCACTGGTTCGAACCCAGTATCGCCCACCCGGACCGTAGGCCCCGGAGACCGAC
>NZ_JBEXRZ010000301.1:0-6733 GCF_040613325.1 Streptomyces sp. NPDC006283
GCCCTGTTTCACGTGAAACAGGGCGCCCCTGGATGTATGCGCAGGTCAGGCCATGATCAGGCGAGGCCGAGTTCCTCGAGCGAGTACGCGTTGACGTAACGAAGACCTGCCTCCGCGATCTTGGGGGCGGCGCCGCGCTCGACGATGACGGCCACCGCGACGACCTCGCCGCCGGCCTCCCTGACCGCCTCGACGGCGGTCAGCGGCGAGCCGCCGGTGGTGGACACGTCCTCGACGACCAGGCAGCGGCGGCCCTTCACGTCCGTGCCCTCGATCCGGCGCTGCATGCCGTGCGCCTTGCCGGCCTTGCGGACGACGTACGCGTCGAGCCGCTTCCCGCGCGCGGCCGAGGCGTGCAGCATCGCTGTCGCCACGGGGTCGGCGCCCAGCGTCAGACCGCCCACGCAGTCGTAGTCCAGATCGGCGGTGGCGTCGAGCATCACCTGACCGACCATCGGCGCGGCCTCACCGTCGAGCGTGATCCGGCGGAGGTCGATGTACCAGTCGGCCTCGATCCCCGAGGAGAGGGTCACCTTGCCGTGCACCACGGCCTTGTCCTTGATCTGCTCGAGCAGCTCAGCACGTACGTCAGTCATGCCCATGAGCTTAAAGCCGTCGCCTCACAGCCGTCGCCAGGTCCAGGTCGTCGCCATCTCCAGCGGCTCGATCGGCGTGACGAGGCGGGGGTGGGTGTTGAGACCGTTCGGTGGACCCGACTGCGGCTCCACACACACCGCCTCCGGCTGCTCGTCGTAGAGCACGACCCACTCGGCCAAACTCCTGACCGTCAGCTCGAGCTGCCCGGGCCAGGTGAGGGTCACGGCGACTCCGTCGGGCATCCCGAAGCAGTCGTCCCACGGGCCGGGCAGCGGGGCGATGCGCTTGCCGGTGGGCAGATGGTCCTCGCCGCGCTCCTCCTGCCACTCGGGGGTGAAGTCGACCCGTACGTCCTCGCCTTCGCCTTCGCCCGCACCGTCGGCCAGCCTCCGCAGGAACCAGGGGTGCCAGCCGGCCTGGGCGGGGAACGACGTCCCGTACGTCTCCACGCCCATCCTGACCGTGAGCGTGTCGTCCGCCAGCTCGAAGGTCTGCGTGACGCGCCCGCTGTACGGCCACGGGTCCGCCAGGTCGTAGGTGAAAGCCGCCTCGTTCTTGCCGGCCCTGGCGGTGCGCCATGCGGTGTCGCGGCCGGTGCCGTGGATGGCGTGGGGCGGTGCGTTGAGCGGCAGTTGGTGCTCCACGTCGCCGTTGCGGAACCGCCCGTCCCGCGTCCGGCCGCACCAGGGAACCATGGGGAACGCGCCGTACCGCTCGCCCTGGCGCAGCACCTCGGTGCCCCCGATGCGCAGGCTCCCGATGCGGCAGCCGATCGAAGGATGCACGGTCAACTCGACGTCACCGGCGGCCAGCCGGATGCTCTCTTCGCTACTCACACCCCGACATTACGGCGTGTCACCTCCGACGGCGCAGCGCCCTGCCGACCACGACCGCCGATGCCAGTGCGAGGGCCGCGGCGGGCGCGAGCCACCGCAGGGTCGCGCCCGCGGAGCCCGCGTCGGGCGCGGGTGTGGGTGCGTAACGCCCACGCGGCGGCGCGTGGTCGACCTCCTCGGCGCTGCGGCCGATCATGGTGCGCCGTGCATGGGCCGCCTCTGCCGGGACCGCGTCGGGCAGGGCGGTGAGATCGTCGATGCTCTCGATGCCGTCGACGGCATTTACGTCGTCCACGTCGTCGAGGTCGTCGAACTCGTCGTCGGCGTCGGGGCGGAGCGAGGGGGGAGGGACGGGCGTGTCGAAAACGGACCCACCGGTCTCGTCGGACGCGTCGCCGGACTCGTCGGCCCTGGACGAACCGGGGTGCGCGGCCGCGTCGGCGTCGGAGCTCTCCGCCGCCGGCTCGGCCGCGCCCTCGGCGCCACGGGCGGACTCCGGGTCCTCGAAGGCGGCGGCCGACAGCGCCTCGGCGAACCGGTCGAGCAGCCGGTGCGCGGCGGACACCTTCATACCTGCCGCGAGGTCGGCCAGGCGGCCCTCGGCCCGCGCCGAGGCCGTGAACGTCATCGTCGTACCGCCGTCGGTCGGCTGCGGGCGGATCATCAGCGTGAGCTTCACCGAGCCGGTGCCGCGTGCTTCCGCGCCCTCGCCCTCGACCGCGAAGACCCCGCCCCCTCCGCCGTCCTGCTCCGTGATGTGGAAGGCACCGCGGTAGGTGATGGTGTGACCGCCGACCCTGACCTTGAACCGCCCGGCGAGAGGGCCGGCCGAGTCGTCTGCGTCCCGCTGGAGCCCCGGGATGCAGCGGGCGACCCGGGCGGGGTCCCGCAGCGTCTGTCGGAGGGTCTCAGCCGGTACCGGAACGAACACCTCATGCTCCATGGGATCCGAGCCTACTCAGCACGGCGCGCCGCGTCTGCCTTTCCGACGCCCGGCGCGTACCCGGCCTGCGCCGCCGGTCAGTGTGCGTAGCGCGGCCGGACCAGCGTCGACGGCACGAGACCCGGCACCCTGGTGCGCTCCGCGGCGAGGGCGTCCTGCTCCAGCGTGGCCTCGGCCTCCGAGCGCAGCGGCGGCGTGTCGGCCCCGAGACCGAGGTGCGGAGCACCGCCCTCCGCCGCGAGCAGCAGGCCCCAGTCCGCGGACGCCTCCCCAAGGGCCCCGAACCGGTCCGGGCCGCTCACCGCGCCCGAAGCGGTACCGCGCACCCGGTACGCGCTGGTGGCGAAGCCGGACGCGCGCAGCGTGGCGTCGACCGTCCAGAAGTTGCGCGGCCGAGCGGTGGGCCCGGCCTGGACCACGAACCGGCCGTCGTCGGCCAGGACGCGCCGGGCGAGCCCGTAGAACTCCAGTGAGTAGAGCTTGCTGCTCGCGGTGATGCCCGGGTCGGGCAGGTCGGAGACGATCACGTCGTACGTCCCCCGGTGCCCGCGCAGCCAGGAGAACGCGTCCGCGGTGACGACCCTGACCCGCGGGTCCTCGTAGGAATGTTCGTTCAGCTTCGTCAGCGCGGGTTCGTTACGGGCCAACCGGACGACCTCGGGGTCCAGTTCGACGACGGTCAGCGTGCGGACGTCCGGGTAGCGCAGCACCTCGCGCGCCGCCAGTCCGTCGCCGCCGCCGAGAATCAGGACGCGCTCGTGCGGTCCGCGCATCGCCGGGTGGACGAGCGCCTCGTGGTAGCGGTGCTCGTCTCGGCCACGCACCTTCAACCGCCCGTTGAGGAACAGGTCCGGCGGCTCGGACGGCCCGCCGGTGAGCACCACCTCCTGGACCCCCGTGCGCACGGCGACCCGCACGTCGTCGCCGTAGACCGCGCGGCGTGCGGCCTGCTCGAAGTCGTCGACCAGTACGGCGGCACCCGCGAGCAGCGTCAGCACCAGCACGTTGACCGCGATCAGCCGTACCCGCCAACGGGCCGTGAGTTCGCCTCGGAAGAGCCAGAACACCACCGCCCCGCCCGCCACCGCGTTCACCGCGCCGGTCACCAGTGCGCCGGTGAGCTCGCCGAGCCACGGCAGCAGCAGGAACGGGAAGGCCAGCCCGCCGACGAGAGCGCCCACGTAGTCCGCGGCGAACAGGTCGGCGACCGTGCCGTCCGCGTCCCGCCGGGAGATGCGCTGGATCAGCGACATCAGCAGCGGCATCTCCGCGCCGATCAGGACCCCGATGATCAGACTGAAGCACACCAGCGCCGGCCGGGACTCGCCGAACCAGGCGAAGGACGCGTACAGCACCATCGCCGAGGTCCCGCCGACCAGCGCCAGCGCCGCCTCCAGCAACCCGAATCCGACGGCGGCCCGGCAGCTCAGCCGCTTGGCGAGCAGTGATCCGACGCCCATCGCGAAGACCATCACCGACAGGACGACAGACGCCTGCGTGACCGAATCACCGAGCAAGTACGTGGCCAGAGCGACCAGCTCGAGCTCGTAGACCAGACCGCACGCGGCGCAGACGAAGACCACGGCCAGCACGATGTGGCGGCCCGCGTCCGGACGCACGGGAAGCGGCACCATGCCCTGAGGCGGCGAGAGCTGCGTCCGGTCGATCACGCCGGAAACGCTACGTCACGACAGACGCACCGCCCGTCACCCACACGCGTCAACTACGCGCCCGTGGGCTCGGGGTGATGCTCGGCGCTGCCGCCCTGCAAGGCGGGCTGCAGGGCGCCCACTCGTGTACGCGTGACGACCAGCCGGCCCTCCTGCGGATACGCGTGCCAGGTGCGCCACCGCACCTCGCCCTCGCCGCCCTGCGCCACCAACGCGGTGAACGCGTGCGGCGAACCGGGGAACGTACCGGCGAGGCCGTGCGGATGGTCGGCCACCAGCGCCAGCAACTCCTGGGCGCGGCCGGCGAACGCACGCCGCGACAGCGTCTCGACCCGGGCCGCGAATTCGTACTCCCAGTCGCCGAGCCGCTTCGCCACGCCCAGCGGAAGAGGGGTGCTGCTGCCGGGGATACAGGCGACGGTCTCCGAACAGGCGCCCTCCCCCTCCTCGAGCAGCACTTGATGGGACGCGCCGAGAAGTCTCAACTGCAATCTGAAATCAGCCAGTTCGAGGTTGAGTACGGCCAGAGCGGGCAGCGGCTCCCTGCCCAGCGCCCAGGCGAGATCGTCGGCACGGGTGTCGGTGTAGGCGGTATCGATGGTCGTGAGCATGGGTCGGCTCCGCAAGCGCGCTTCGGCGGGGATGGACGCGTGGACCGGCACTCCGGCACGGAGTGCACGGCCTGCCCGGCCGCGATCTGCCGGACAGACTCTGGACGTGTGGGGGGTGGCCTGCTCGGGTCCACGTGAGGTCCGAGGGCTGGATGGATCCAACAGGTTCCGACAGGGAGAAAATCACGAAGTGGACGGCGCCCACAGCGTTTTTACCCAACTTGACGTGGTTTCCATCCCCTCGGGGGCCCAACGGTTCAACTGTTCAACGGAATACCCGGCCATGAAGTCAACACTCCGGCCGGACATTCTCCCAACAGGAATATGCCCGGCGGGTGTTGGTCGTGCGGTCGGCACACCCGCCGGGCACATTCACCGGCTGCGAAGTCAGCTGCCCCGTGTCAGCTGCCTCCGCCCCCGCACCCGCCGCCGCCTCCGCAGGACGAGCTGCTGCTGCAGGACGACGAGCTGCCACACCCCCCGCTGGTGCCGCCGGAGCTGCCGGAGCCCGCCCACCAGCTGCCGCTGCTGCGGCGGCCGCGGCCGCTCTTGCGACCGCCCGAACCGGACGCGCTCACTGCCACGATCACCACGATCACCATCAAGATCGCGATCAACCCGATCCAGAATCCCGTCATCATTCCCACCGTCCTTCTGTCCCCCGTGGCGGTACCTCCCAGGCCGAAGGCCCTGGGGGAGAGACCCCCGCGACGTTGCGTGACCGCTTCTTGTTTTACGGGCCGCTTATCTGCGTGGCATGGGGATGCCCTCGGCCGCGCGGCCCCAAAGCAGACTTGAGCAACTCCAGAGGTTCCGCGCAGGATGGCGGCCATGACGACGGACAGGACGGCACGCGACCAGGGCCCGCGCCCGCTGCTCAACCGCAGGCTGGCGGAGTTCGGCACCACGATCTTCGCCGAGATGTCTGCGCTGGCCCTGAGCACCGGCTCGATCAACCTCGGCCAGGGATTCCCCGACACCGACGGACCGGAGGAGGTCAGGGAGGCGGCGGTACGGGCGCTCCGCGACGGCAGGGGCAACCAGTACCCGCCCGGCCCCGGGGTCCCCGAGCTGCGCTCCGCGATCGCGGAGCACCAGCTGCGCTTCCACGGCCTGCACCACGACCCCGACACGGAGGTCCTGGTCACGGCGGGCGCGACCGAGGCGATCGCGGCCGCGCTGCTCGCCCTCGTGGAGCCGGGCGACGAGGTGATCGCGCTGGAGCCCTACTACGACTCGTACGCCGCGTGCATCGCGATGGCGGGCGGCGTACGCGTACCGGTGACCCTGCGCCCGCACGACGCCGCCTTCCGCCTGGACCTCGACGAGCTGCGTGACGCGATCACCGACCGGACCCGCGTCCTGCTCGTCAACACCCCGCACAACCCCACCGGTACCGTCCTCACCCGCGAGGAGCTCGCGACGATCGCCGCGCTCGCCGTGGAGCGCGATCTGCTCGTCATCACGGACGAGGTCTACGAGCACCTCGTCTTCGAGGGCGAACACGTGCCGCTGGCGTCGTTCCCCGGCATGCGCGAGCGCACCGTCACCATCTCCAGCGCCGGCAAGATGTTCTCGTTCACCGGGTGGAAGGTCGGCTGGGTGACCGCGTCGCCGGAACTGGTGACGGCGGTCCGCTCGGCGAAGCAGTTCCTGACCTACGTCTCCGCGGGCCCGTTCCAGTACGCGGTCGCCGAGGCGCTCCGCCTGCCCGACGCGTACTACGACGGGCTCCGTGCGGACCTGCGCGCGAAGCGCGATCTGCTGAGCGAGGGTCTCGCCGCGGCCGGTTTCGGGGTGCGCCGTCCGGCGGGCACGTACTTCGTGACGACCGACATCCGGCCGCTGGGCGAATCCGACGGGTTTGCGTTCTGCCGTGCGCTGCCGGAGCGCTGCGGCGTGGTCGCCATCCCGAACGCGGTCTTCTACGACCACCGGGAGCAGGGCGCCCCGTTCGTCCGCTTCGCGTTCTGCAAGCGCGCCGACGTCCTCGAGGAGGCGGTCGCGCGCCTGAAGTCACTGGTCTCCTACTCACGGCTCACCGACTAGGGGCTCGCAACGGTCGACACGGTCTTC
>NZ_JBEXRZ010000302.1:0-6719 GCF_040613325.1 Streptomyces sp. NPDC006283
GTCAGCCCCTACGACAAGACGACTTCAACGTCAGTAATCACGCACGAGGTCGTAAGTAGTGCTTCCTCATGCGGGAACCGGCCGTTGTTTGGCAGCCTGACGCAGCACATGCCGTTCGCATGGCTACAGCAATCAACCCCGATGATCAGCGGCGGCCCGACCTGAGACTCCGGCGAGCTCGTGCTGATCCGTCCGAAAGCCGATCACCCGCCCGGCGATCGTGAGCCCCTGGTGAGGCGGAACATCCAGTCGTGTTTGGGCGAGTGGCCGTCCTGAGCGGGGCGACTTGTGGAGCGGTGCGGGTTGCATAGGCCGCGGTCGGAGCGAGCGAGTAAGCGACCATTACGAGCACAAACCTGCGACTCGCGGGCAGCGGCTGGGGTACTGCCTGCGGTCTGGGTTGATGTTGCATGGTGCAGCGCCTACCGCCGTCCGGTGCGGTGATCCGCAGTGGTGCGGTGAATACTTGAGGAGGATGGAGAACGTGAGCAACAAGGCCGACGCGACGGGCGCCAGCCCCCCGAAACAGAAAAAGTCGCTGTCGGAGGGAGCCTGGGAATTCCTGTGGGGGTTGCCTATCCTGTTTCCGCTGGGTGCAACGGTGCTGTTCATCGCGCGCCGCAATGAACAGCTGTCGTGGAACCTCTATCTTCTCGCCTGGGCTGCTCTGATGGTGATGAGCATGGTGGGCCTGCTGTTACGTAAGAAGCCACACATGCCCAGCCTCAAAGTCGGTCTGCTGCTGCTAGTGGTCCAGGGGGCATTCAATCTGCTGGAGCATCACGAAAGCTTCCCGTACTTAGGCGTGTTGCAGAAGTCTGTCGCGGGGGCATTTCTCCTGTATGAGCGGGGTGTTGAGGGCTGAGCCGTGGGTGGAGACGTTCGCCGGTCTGCGGAGCGGCTGTTCGAGCGACTGCTGAAGGGCGTCCGTGAACGGGGCGGAAACGTCCCGGGCCGACCTTGGTTCTGCCGCTGGCTGACCGGGTGCTGCTGGTAGCCGTGCAGTACTGCACGAACCTCACCATGCGGCAGCTGGCGCCGCTGTTCGGCGTCTCCCCGGCGACGGTGTCGAGTACATGGCCGTCCTGGTCCACGGCCCGCCACAGGTAGTGCAGTTCGCCGTTGATCTTCACGAAGACCGTCGAGATGCCATTTGTCCCCGGCCCGGGGCCAGCGGCGCAGCCCGTCGGCGTAGGCCTGCCCGAACTTTGCACCACCGTCTGACGGTCTCGTACGAGACGATCACGCCGCGCTGGAGCGTCAGCTCCTCGACCTCAGGGAACGACAGCAGGAAACGGACGTACAGCCACGGTGAGATGATCTCCACCGGGTAGCGGTGCCCAGTGTGCGATGGCGCGGCACCCACCAGCAGACACTCCCGAGACGATCAACCTCAAGATAATCTCACGAACCCAGCTCAACGTGACAACGCCGTCAGGTTGCCCACCACGGTCTCCAGAGTCTCGCCCGCCATACGCAACGTCCTTCCGCTTTTCGGCTGTTCATCCAGCACCGTACCGCGCTCCAGTCGACCTCATTCGCTTGGCGACGGCTCCCTGCCCCTCACTTGGACGACACTCTGTGTGAGCGGCACGTAGGCGGGGGTTGGCAATACTCGCGGTGTACATGAGTGCTGATCTTGATGGCCAGTCTAATCGCGCTTCGTGCACGACGACATGGTGTGCACGAGGCGGAGGCGCAGCCCGAAGGGCACGTGAAGTCATCTCCGCCCACCGGTCACGACGCCGTGACGCGCGCAGCTGTTTTAACCGCCGGAGGGAGGCCCAGTAACGCGTTCTTGTAACGCTGATGTGTCGGCGAGGCTCGATCCGGGGGCCTACGCAATTCCGACAGTTTCGTGATTTCGGTGCGTGGCGTAACGGTCCTCTTCTTGGAGGGTGGAGGAAGATGTGGCATAGGCACGTCAGAGTGGAAGGACCACACGTGGCGATCACGGCAGTCGGTACAGGAACGGGTGAGAAGGTGCGCCGCTTCAGCGGTGAGGACGGCGCGGCGGTCTTGGAGCTGGTCCGGGCAGACCAGTTGCCCGGACGTCCGGTCGTCACCTCGGCCGTTCTCCAACAGGCCCTTGGATTTGAGGGGTCGCGGTGCGAGGTGCTGGTGTCCACGGCCGGTGAGGTGCTGGGCGCGGCCTCCTGGGCGGTCCGTGCCGGGGACGGTGCGGGGCTTGTGTTGTGGCTGCACTGCCGGGAGGACGAGCAGCACCTCGCCGAGGCATTGATCCGGCACGTGCTCGCGCAGCTGGGGCGGCGGACGGTACATGCCTACACCGAGCCGACCGTGCTGGCTCCGGCCGGGCTCCCGGTGCGCAACCGTCCTGGTACCCGGCGGGCGTTGGAGGCGTGCGGGTTCTCCGGCACCGAGCACTGGCGCTATCTCCACCACCGGCTCGACACCCTCAGCCCCCGCCTCTACGCGATCACCGACCTCGTGCCGAGCCCGGACGCCCCGGGCTGGCAGCTGCATCCGCGGGAGCGGGAGGGAACACGGATCGGTGAGGCTCTCATCAGCGCCCCCGTCGCCGGCACCACGGTGCTGGAATGGATCCCCCTCGCCCCGGAGCGCCGGCACCTGGGGCGCATCCTGCTCGAACAGTGCCTGACCAACCTCGCCGCCCGTGGCATCCACCACGTCACCACCTGCCTGGACGCCCCCGACGATGGGCCCCACCGTGAGGCCGTCCTCCAACTCCACGAAGCAGTCGGCTTCACCGAGATCGACCAGCTCCGCACCTACACCCGCTGCCCCTGAAGGCCCGGCAGAGGGCATCAGCACTCAGGAGCCTGTCCTCGGGTCTCTGCTCTGGACAGATCCCCTCTGGTCGGGTTTCGCTGGATATCTGCCGCATTTGATGAGCGGTCGTGCGGCAGGCGGCCGGGCCTCGGACACCACGTCGGCAATGCGACGGGGCCCGGCGCCAACACCTGGGAAGGCGAGCGGCATGGAGATCATCACCACCGTCGTCTCCGGCTCCGGACGCCGACAGGCTGTGGTCACCGTGGCCGGGGAGCTGGACATCCGCACCGTTCCCGACGTGCGCCGGGAACCTGGCCGCCGCGGTGGCGGTGCATGAGGAGACGGTGGTCGACCTCTCCCGGCTGGTCTTCTGTGCGGCCTCGGCGCCCTCATGTCGGCCGACAACACCGCCCGCCGCCGCGGCACCCGCACCCACCTGACCGGCACGTCCCACCTCCAGCGGAAAGGCACAGCGACTGCCGTAGCGCACGGGCAGGTAGCGCAGTCAGGCGGCGCAGGCCGACGCGGTCGCATTCGGCGAGGGTTCCGTCGACGAGGACGTAGTCCGGGCGGGCCTGGCGCAGTGCCCCGGTGAGCGACCGAGCGCGGGAGGCGAGGAGTGTGGTCACGCTGTGTACGTATGCGCGGGCAGCGCTCTCGCTGATCCCGAAGCCGGCTGCGATCTGGGCCAGGGTGTCGTGCTTGCGCAGGTACACGAGGGTGACCAGGGCTCGCTGGAGGCTGGCAGCTTGCCCTGCGGTCACGCTCACGGGTGACGATCAGCATGGTCACCCACTCCACAAGGCCGTGCGGAAGGTCCAGTGCGGCAGGGTAGGTGACCAACACGGCTCCCTGGCGAACGAGTTGAGAGGTAAGGCATCTCGCTCAACCACCTGGGAGCCGCCTTTCCCGTTACGCACCCCTTGTTCGTCACCCGATCAGTAGCCAACCCGAAGAAGCACAGTGCGGCACCGCCCCACGCCTACGTACAGAGCGTGACAGCGCTCTTCGCGGCGCGGGCTCCGTCTATGCCCCGGGCACTTTGGAGCTGGCGACAGCGAGAGCGACTACTCAGCTGCTACTCGCCGGCCCCGCCCGGTCGGACCGCGGACATCACCCGCTCGTACCCACCGCATCATCACCATTTGTGAACGGTTACGGATCCCAGTCCTGGCCGACGAGGCATACGAAGGCGCCGACGGTACCTCACGCTCGGCATCCCCCACGACCTCGTCGAGCTGTCTCGTGGCTGCTCCACGCCCGCCGACAGGAGCTGAACCCACCCTGGTGGCCTTACGGCCTCGCCCGAGATTGAGGTGTGAATGTGCTCCCTCGAACGCGACATCCGAAGCTGGGCTCGCCAACTGGAACGAACAACCGCGGCCATTCGTCTGGACCAAGACTGTCGAGGAGATCCTCGACAAAGTAGCCGCATACTGCCAACGAATCTCTGACTCAGGTCACTAGTGTCCTGCGCCGGAAATGGCGAGGCTAAGTCTGTTTCAGGTTTCAGTGGTTGGCGGGTTGATTTTCGTGAGGTAGTCAGCGAGGGAGTTCAGGATCTCGTCGGCGGTCTTGGTCCAAATGAAGGGCCGGGGGTTCTCGTTCCATCCGTCGATCCAGGCCGTGATGTCTTGCTCCAGGGCCTTCACGGAGGTGTGCACGCCGCGGCGGATGAGTTTGTCCGTCAGCAGGCCGAACCACCGTTCGACCTGGTTCATCCAGGAGGAGCCGGTGGGGGTGAAGTGGACATGGAAGCGCGGGTGTTTTCCCAGCCACGTCTTGATCTCGGCCGTGTTGTGGGTGGCGTAATTGTCACAGACCAGGTGGACGTCGAGGCCGGCGGGCACGACCTTGTCGATCCGGGTCAGGAACTTCTTGAACTCGATGGCCCTGTGGCGGCGGTGCAGTGCTTATGACGCTGCCGTCGGCGATGTTGAAGGCGGCGAACAGACTGGTGATGCCGTGCCGGTAGTAGTCATGGGTGCGCCGCTCGGGCATGCCGGGCATCATCGGCAGAACCGGCTGGGACCGGTCCAACGCCTGGATCTGGCTCTTCTCATCCACGCACAGCACCACCGCTTTCTCGGGCGGGTTGTGGTACAGGCCGACGACGTCGACGACCTTCGCGACGAACTGCGGGTCGGTGGAGAGCTTGAACGCGTCCTGGAGATGGGGCTTGAGGTCGAACTTCTTCCAGATCCGCCCGATGGTGGACTTCGACAGCCCGGAGTGCTTCGCCATCGAGGCCCGCGACCAGTGGGAGTCCTTGCCCGGGGTTGACTCCAACGTCGCCGTGAGCACGTCTTCGACCTGGTCCAGCAGGATCGAGGGCGGCCTGCCGGGGCGGGGCTCGTCAATCAGCCCGTCCAGCCGCAACCGGATGAACCTTGATCTCCAGCGGTTCACCGTGCCCTGCGCGATGCCGAGTTCGGCGGCGATCTCCTTGTTGGTCCCGCCCTCCGCACACCGCAGCACGATCCTCGCCCGCAGCGCCAGGAACTGCGTGGTCTTCGCCCGCCGCGCCCAGCGCGTCAGCTCCGCACGCTCAGTCTCGCTGAGTACCAGTTCCGGCTTGCGCCGGCCCGGCCGAGGCTCGTCCACCAGGCCCGCCATCCGCCGGACCACGAACCGCGAGCGCCACTTACGCACCGTCTCCGTGGACACTCCGAAGTCCGCCGCCACAGCGGTGTTGGAGACACCCTCGGCACAGGCCAGGATGATCCGGGCCCGCTCCGCCACACGAACCGACACCACACCACCCGCCGCCCAACGCGCCAACTCAGCCCGCTCCTCGGCAGACAGCACGACTTCGACAGCACGAGGACCCCGAGACACCATAAAAACAGCCTACAGACTTAGCCTCGCCATCTCCGGCGCAGGACACTAGTTCTAGCGGGCATTTCCCGAACGAGCAGGCAGCGATCAAGTGCGTCTACATGGCCGTCATGAGCCTGGCCGCACCAGCCAGGGCCCAAACGCTGGTCACAGCGATGGAAGGCCGCACTCAACGCCTTCGAGATCACCTTCGACGGCCGGCTCTCCGCCGCCCGACGCTGAATCCCCAACAACTCAGAACCACCGTGTTAACTTCACAGACCCTGCCTGAGGACATGGCTACCCTTTGGCTCCTACGGGTATGCCCCATGTGCATACCCGACTTCGGCTGAAATGAGTTCCTCCAACGAGTCGTGCCAGATCCGCTCTGAGGGAATTCCTACGTTCCTCAGGGCATGCACCCCTCTGCGGATCATGCCGGGCGGCCCAGCCAGATACGCGTCGTGCCCCTTCCAGGGTCCGTACCCTCGGATGGCGTCCGGCAACTGCGCATGCACCTGCCGGTCGATGATCGGGCGAACCCTTAGCCAAGGGTGGACTTGCTGGAGCCGCAGCATAGAGTCTATGTCGTACAGTTCCTGACTGGTGCGGGCGCCGTAGAAGACCTCGACCAGGCGCTCGCTGTGCGCGGCAACATCCTCGACAAGGGCCTTGATGGGCGCGATGCCCGTGCCGCCACCCACGAAGAGCAGACCGTTGTGCCTGTTGTGGTCGACGGTCATGGAGCCCGTCGGCGGGCCGAGCCGGATCACAGTCCCGGGCAAGGCATACCGGACGAGCGCATTGGAGACCCAGCCGGCCGGAACAGCTTTCACATGGAAGGACAGCAGTCCGTCGGAGCGGGGAGCGGACGCAAATGAATAGTGCCGCCAGATCCGCGGCCACCACGGGGTTTCTAGCGACGTGTACTGGCCAGCCAGGAAGGGATAGTGCTGGTCCGGGCGAACAGTGATCACCGCTATGTACGGTGTCCTGAGCTCATGCGACACCACCTCGGCATACCACCAGGCAGGCGCCCGGGGTTCGTCTGCCGCCGCCGCATCGATCATGGTCTTGGAGATCGTCGTGTATGTCCGTACCCAGGCTGCTTCGGTCTCCGTGCTCCAGCTGTGCGTGGCGTACTG